>JAFUBK010000046.1 GCA_017460245.1 Bacilli bacterium | reverse complement strand
TCTATCTTTTTTCTTAAATTTATTAAATATGTGGTACAATGTATTTTAGGAGATGCCTATGAAAAAAGAAATTGTTGGTTTGACAACTGAACAGGTAGTAGAGCTTACGGGTCGTGGTTTAGTTAATTACGAGACTGAAGTTAGAACTAAAAGTATTGGCCAAATAATTATGACTAATTTTTTGACTCTTTTTAATATGCTTAATTTAGGTCTTGCTTTAGCTATTTTTTTAGTTGGTTCTTATAAAAACCTTTTGTTTTTAGGTGTTGTAATATGTAATACTTTAATTAGTACGGTTCAAGAAATTAGGAGTAAACTTACGATAGATAAGCTTTCTCTTTTAAATGCAATGCATGCTACTGTAATTAGGGATGGTAAGGAAAAAAGTATTGATATTCATAAAATAGTACTTGGCGATGTGATTAAGTTAGGACCAGGGGATCAAGTTGTTACAGATTGTAAGATATTATCGGGTGAAGCTTTAGTAAATGAAGCTTTGATTACTGGAGAATCTGAACCGGAGACGAAGTGCGTTGGTGATGAGTTGCTATCTGGTAGTTTTATTGTCTCTGGACATATAATTTGTGAAACTATTCGTGTGGGAGAAGAAAATTATACGTCTAAAATATCCGCTGAAGCTAAGTATATTAAAAAAGTTAATTCTGAAATTATGAATTTTATTAATAAGATTATTAAATATATTTCTATTGCAATTGTGCCGATTGGTATTTTGCTTTTTATTCATCAGTTGGGTTTAGATGGAAATACTTTTGATAAAGCTGTTGTTAATGTGGTGGCTGCGCTTATTGGAATGATTCCTGAAGGTCTTGTATTACTTACTAGTACTGTTTTAGCGATAAGTGTTATGAGATTGTCAAAGTATAATGTTTTGGTTCAAGAAATTTATTGTATTGAAACTTTGGCAAGAGTAGATACTATTTGCTTGGATAAAACGGGTACGCTTACTAAGGGTGAGATGGATGTTACAAAAATTGTGCCTTTGAATTTAACTAATATGAGTGATATTACTGACGCTTTGGGACTTATGAGTTATCATATGGAAACTGATAATCAAACAATGGAAGCTATAAGTAGGAAATATTCTAGAAAAAATGATTATAAAGTTTTGGAAATAGTTCCTTTTTCTTCACAGGCTAAATGGTCGGGAATTTCTTTTGAAAAGGAAAGTTATATTTTGGGGGCTCCAGAAATTGTTTTGCCAGATGATATTTCGATTAAGAAGGAAGTTAGTATTTATAGTGGTGAAAGTAGAGTTGTTTTACTTGCAAAATCTAAACATAAATTAAATAAAAAATTGCCTATGCATATTGAACCTATGGCTTTGATTTTGATCAATGATAAGATAAGGCCAGATGCTAGAGCAACGCTTGAATATTTTAAAGCTCAAAATGTTGATATTAAATTAATTTCAGGAGATAATCCTGTTACAGTGGCTGGTGTGGCATCTAAAGTTGGGCTTGAAAATATTAAATATGTAGATATGAGCAGTACTAAAATGCCGATTAAAGACTTAGTTTTGGAATACAATGTATTTGGTAGAGTTAAACCCGATCAAAAGAAAAAAATAATTTTGGAATTGAAGTCTCAAGGTCATACTGTGGCGATGACTGGTGATGGTGTGAATGATGTTTTGGCATTAAAAGAGGCTGATTGTAGTATTGCGATGAATAGTGGTAGTGATGCAGCTAGAAATGTGGCACAACTTGTTTTATTGGATTCTAATTTTGCTTCAATGCCAAAAGTTGTGGCTGAAGGAAGAAGAAGTATTAATAATTTACAGAGATCTTCATCATTGTTTTTATGTAAAACAGTATATGCGACTTTATTAGCAATTATTTTCTTATTTTTAAATAAAAGCTATCCATTTATACCGATACAACTTACTTTAACTAGTACAGTTACAATTGGTATTCCATCTTTTGTTCTGGCACTAGAACCAAATAATGAAAGAATTAATGGTCGAATTATTGTTAATGTTTTACGCAAGTCACTGCCGACAGCTTTGACGATTGTTACTAATATTATAATAATTACAATTTTACCGGAAATTGTTAGACTTAGTAGTGTTGAGGTTTCTACCTTGGCGGTTATTTTAACGGCGGCTACCGGTTTTATGCTTTTATACAGAATAAGTGTGCCATTTAATACGTTAAGGAGAGTATTGTTTGCAAGTTTGGTTGGTATATTTGTTGTTGGAGTAGTTTTCTTTAAAGACTTGTTTTCGCTTACAATGTTAAATTTACGTCTTGCTGTACTTACTCTGATTTTAATTTTAATTGCGATGATGGCTTTTAATATGTATTGTAATATTTGTAATAAGTTAACTAATAAAATTAAGTTTAAGTGATCTAAATGATCGCTTTTAATTTTGTTAGTACATTGACTTTATAGTATAAATATTTTATAATTTATATAGAGTATTAGGGTGATAGG
>JAFUBK010000045.1 GCA_017460245.1 Bacilli bacterium | reverse complement strand
GGAATACCAATCTTTATAAAATACGGATTAGAATATGCCGTTGCCTTCGTCGTTTTAACAAACATTATAAGTGAACTTACTTCAATTTTCGTACTATTTTTCTTTCTCCCAAAAAACTTTAAATTAACAAAAAAAGATTTGCAACCAAACATAACAAATATTAAAGAAATTTTCAGCATTGGTATTCCTACAACAATGAGTAGATTAATCGGTACTATTGGCTATTTTTTTGAACCTATCATCTTAACCTATGCACTATTAAAAACTGGATATTCAAACAATTTTATCATAAATGAATATGGCATAATCAACGGTTTTATTATGCCTCTTATATTACTTCCTTCATTTTTCACCCTTGCAATAAGCCAGGCCTTAATTCCTAATATCAGTAAAGCTTATGTTTACCATAACTTTAATTACGTCAAAGGAAAAATAAAACTAGCAATTATTCTATCACTTTTAATTGGTATTCCTGCAACCATTATTTTTGAAACAATTCCTACAGTCCCAATGAAACTTATTTACAACACTACAGAAGGCATAGAATACATCAAAATTCTTGCTCCAATTTGCTTATTTCACTATATTCAAGCCCCGCTAACAGCATCCCTTCAAGCAATGGGAAAAGCCAAAGAAGCTATGAACGGAACTTTAATTGGAACAATTGCCAGAATAATTTCTCTTTATTTTTTATGTAGTCTTTATTTAGGTATGTGGGGACTTATTTGGTCAAGCGCAATCAATATGATTTTAGTAACAACACATCAATATTTACACGTAAAAAAAGCATTAAAAAAATAGTCTAATGACTATTTTGTACATAATTTATTAAAATCGTTACAGATTTAGTTAAATTAGTTGCACTATTTACATAATTAGGGTTAAATGCTGCCGTAACTGTAATTTCGGCCGTCTGCCCAACATCAAGTTCATCACCAACCAAAAGGCCACTTGTTGTAAAAAATATCGCATCTGATGCTTGATTAGTTGGAATAATATAAATACTTTCTACTTTGGCATCTAATTCTCCAGAGTTTTTAATCGTAAACTTATAACTCATTTGATCGCCAGGCTCTTTTAAATAGACTCCAAAAGTAGCCATAGTTTTTGTAAAATTAACTGGTGAAAGTTCCTTAGCATTACCACTTTTAGAACTCTCAACCGCATTAGTAAACCCAATATCCCAAGCTACAGAATTTGTTCTAGTTGGTAATTTAGTCGCTAAAGGTTGTGCAAAAGAAGAATAACAAACAACTAATAAAGCAGTTAAAGTTACAACCACTAATACTACACTTTTCCAACTTTCAGTATTCGCATTTTTATTCATACTATACCCTTCTTATCTATACTAACTAAAATTAGTATAACATACCACCAATTCTTTTTCAAGCAATAATTCATATTTTATAAAAAGGTACATAAAGTTAATTAGGTGGTTCTATGAAATATTTGAAAAAATTAAGTTTAATCTTATTAATAACATTCTCATCAATTTTGATTTTAACGTTTTTAATTACTTTACTAAACTATAGTAACATTTTAAACATTAAAATAACAAACGTTTTCAAAATTATAATTCCTTTATTTTCACTTGCTTTAGGTGGCTATCTAATGGGTAAAAAAGCCAATAAAAAAGGATATTTAGAGGGTTTAAAACTTGGATTTGTTTTTGTTTTCACTATCCTAATTATAAATTTAATTTTTTTTGGTATAAATCTAAAAGATATTATTTTTTATATTCTTTTAATAATTAGTTCTGTATTTGGAAGTATGTTTGGTATAAATAACAAAAAAGAAAAATAACACATCAATTTTGATGTGTTATTTTATACTAGCACATAGCGTTAGGATCACTTTGATTATATAAACAAGAAGCAGATCCATCAGAGTTAAGTATACATAAATCATACTGACCACATCCATGCGAACGTCTTACACGTACATTGCCACCAAAATCAATAGTACTAATAAATGTACTATAATTAATTTTCTTAGAATACGTATATACCTTATCGTTTTCGTTATAGGATTCATTGCCAAGTACAGACGCAAAAGTATCTCTACTATTTTCAAGGTTGTTAGCACTTACGCATGCTAATTCATTCGTTCCATCAGAAGACAAACAAACTTCATTGCTTTCAATAAAGCCGTTTACAACATTATGTTTTAGATATACATAATTACTAGATATAAATTCTAAATATTTTTTCATATCAATAACTTCATATCCTTGTTCACAGGTATAATTCTCATCAGGAATATCATTCTGACAAGATTCAAATGATTCAAAATAATTATCACCATCTATGCATGAATTATATACCGGTACTGTTCCAGGTTCACAGGTAGCTCCTTTCCAACCTGCTATGTCTGCAAGACATTCATCATAGTCTAAGTACCCCCAACCTTCATCAGTGCAAGAATCATATTCTTCAGACTCATTAACTGAACAGTATCCTTGCGAAGCTTTACGTACTGCGCACCACGCTTGCATCAGTACAGAATCACCTACATTAACGCTATCTGTAGATTTACTGTAAAGAGTTCCTGTAAAAGACTCTTCAGTACCTCCTGCTAAGGCATTTTGAGTAGCTGTAAGTTCAATATTTATAGACTGTGTTTCTGATGAAGTATAATTACTTATATCACTTATATTTTGAAATTCTGCCGTTACTGTCATTGTAGTTGTTCCTGTATTTGCAGCTAAATTTAGTGACTTAGGCATCTCTACTGTAAATATTACATTTTTCTTTTTTATTGTTTTAGTAGAAGTTATTTTTTCATTTTCAACTTTTATATTATCTAAAACAGCATCCAAACTTCCTTTATTGGCTATTGTAAGAGTATATACTAGCTTATCTCCTGGCTGCGTAAAAGTTGCGGATAAGAGGCATTTGTTTTATAACTTGTTTG
>JAFUBK010000044.1 GCA_017460245.1 Bacilli bacterium | reverse complement strand
TTTAAGGCAATGTTTGTTTTTTCCCATTTGTCCATTATACTGACGGTTCCTCTTTGGGTATAGTTTCCACTCATTACAAGAATTATTATGCTTTCAGGATACAATTTTTTTATTTGATTTATATGATAAATGTGACCATTATGAAAAGGGTTATATTCACAAATTATTCCAATTTTTTCCACAGTTTCACCTCTTTTTGTATTATAACACATTTTGTTTGAGTTTACATTTTTAAAAATATTGTAAGTCTTTGGAGAATATGACATTTGACTTTGGCTTTTATTTTGATATAATTATGGGACAGAGGTGATTTTTGTGCTTGTTGATTTAATGGAGCTTTATACTAAAAATGTTGTTAAAATTAATGAGGAATGTTCTTTTAGTAAAGAAGAGTTAGAGAATACCGGTATTATTAAACTTGATAATGTAAAGGTAACCGGTGATATTAGTAAAAATAGTCTAGATGAATTTATAATTAATATAATTGTAAAGGGAACAATGGTTTTATCTTGTGCGATTAGTTTAAAACCAGTTGATTATGATTTTACTTCAGAAATTTCCGAAAATTTGGAAGAAATTATCAAAAAAAGTCCAAAAAATTTAGAAAACAAGCAAAAAACTATTGATATTTTGCCAATAATATGGGAAAATATATTAATGGAAATTCCCATTAGGGTTGTCAGTGATGATTTAACAGATGTTAAAACTTCTGGTGATGGATGGGAACTGATTACCGAGGAAAAGGAAAATGTAAATCCTAATTTAGCTAAGTTAAAAGATTTATTATAGGAGGTGAGAGGATGGCAGTACCAGCTAGAAAAGTAAGTAATACTAGAGGTAGAAAACGTCGTACTCATTATAAAATCGAGGAAAAAACTACTACTAAATGTCCTAATTGCGGAGCTATTATTAAACCGCATAGGGTTTGTGGTGAATGTGGATTTTATAAAGGAAAAGAAGTTATTAAAGAAGAAACAGCCGAATAGGCTTTTTTTTGTATATATTTTGTAATGAGTTTAATACTATAGACACGGTTGAAAAAAAAGACTGTTATAGTCTTTAGGTTGTATATCTAATATTTTCGTTTGAAATATTAAATATTAGTCCCATCGCAAGCATATAACTTAATAGGCTTGAGCCACCATAGCTGATAAATGGCAGGGTAATTCCAGTAATTGGAAGTAGACCAAAAGTCATACCGATATTTTGAATTTGCTGATAGATAAGCATTCCAGTAACGCCAGCTATTATATATTTATTGATTAGTTTGTCGGTTTTTAAGGCTAATGTTATTAATCTGATATCAAAGAAAGTTATTAAGGCTAGTAAAACAGCTGAACCAATAAAGCCAAAATGACTAGCAAAAACGGCAAATATGAAGTCTGTTTGGGCTTCGGGAAAGTAAATTGGATTGGTATTCCAACCATGTCCAAAAATACCAGCTGATCCAATAGCGCTTAAACTGTTTTCTAATTGATAACCGCTTTGATTGGACCAATCTAATAGCCTATCTACTCTTAAGAAAAAGCTAGTTCCAAATATTTTTATGAATAAATCTTGATTGAAAAAGTATAGGCCTAAAACTGAACCCAGTAAAACAAAAATGCCTCCAAGAACTATAATGAACCATCGATATCTAATTCCTGAAATGAAAAGCATTACAAAAGTAATAAGTAAATATATAAGAACAACTCCTGTATCTGGTTGCATAAAGGTTAAAACGCTTGGAATAAGAACAACTAACATAATTTTTATAAGGAAAAAAAATTCTTCTTTAACGGTGGGGTTTGGGAAGTCTTCATCGAATTTAGCAATCATATTGGCATTTGTGATTATAAGAATTATTTTCATAAATTCTGATGGTTGAAATGTTCCTAAACCTTTTATTTCATACCAGCAAGTAGCATTGTTAATGGTTATACCAAAGAAAAATAAACCTATTAATAATAAAATGCCTAAAATGTATAAGAACCATGTCATTCGATATATCCAATTGTTGCCCGCAGTCATAACTAAGTAGGCGAGAATGAAACCGGCAATATACCAAAGTATTTGTTTGGACATTAAATTATCCATGTAACTTGGCAAGATTGAATCAGCACCATATAAGGTAAAAATGCTGATTAAGGCAAATAAAATAATAGGAATGATAAGTGTTTTGTCCACTTTATATTTTGAAATGTTTTTCATTTTATCACCACTAAATATAATACACCAAGAAGAATAAATATACAATTAGATATGAAAAAAGTTTAAAAAAATTTAAAAATATAGTATAATGTAGGTGGTGATATGATGATTTGGCAATATTTAATAATTATAGTTGTTCTTGTGCTTATTGCTTTAGCGATTGTTAGAAGTAAGAAAAAAGATTTTAAATTAGATGCGAATAAACTGGTTCAATATTTAGGTGGTAAAAGCAATATCATTAATTATGAGGTTAACCGTTCAAGGTTTGTTGTTAATTTACACAATGTTGAAATTGTTAATAAAGATGGAATCCAAAAAATGGGGGCACGAGGAATTGTCGAAATTGATAATCAATTAAAAATTATTTTTGGCGATGAAGCTAAAACATTAAAAAAGAGCATTGATGAGTTAAAATAGAATTTATTCTATTTTTTTCTTTTTTTGATAATATTTTCACTTATTCGACAAATTATGACATTTGAGATGGTT
>JAFUBK010000043.1 GCA_017460245.1 Bacilli bacterium | reverse complement strand
TCAAAACAAATCAAAAAAATAAAGTTTCACGTGAAACATAATCAAAATAAATCAAAAAAATAAAGTTTCACGTGAAACATAGTCAAAATAAATCAAAAAAATAAAGTTTCACGTGGAACATAATCAAAATAAATCAAAAAAATAAAGTTTCACGTGAAACATTGGACAAAATCTTGATTTTTTAGAAAAAGTAGTATACATTATTAGTGGCACAACACTTATATTTGAACCAGGTCAGAATCGGAAGATAGCAGCCTTAAGAATCCCTAAGTGTGTGTGCCTTTTATAATGGGTGATAATATGAATAAATATATGGAAATAGCCTTACAAGAAGCAAAAAAATCATTATTAACAGATGATGTTCCAGTTGGTGCTGTAATTGTGGAAAAAGGTAAAATAATTTCTAAATCTCATAATACCAAAGAAAAAAAACAATCAGTAATTAGACATGCAGAAATAAATGCTGTGGAAAAAGCTTGTAAAAAGAAAAAAACTTGGTATTTAAATGACTGTGAAATATATGTAACAATGGAACCTTGCGAAATGTGTATGGGTGCTTTAAAAGAAGCAAGAATAAAAAAGATAATATATGCAGTTAAAAAAGAAAAATTAAACCGTTTAAAAGAGCCTAACTTAGAACAAATAAATGATGCTGGTGAATCCAAAAAACTATTGAAACTCTTTTTTGAAAATAAAAGAAAATAGTTTGTATTATTTTCTTTTATTGTGGATAAATGTTATAATATTACTAGTCTTAGAAGGTGATAATATGTATCAAGCACTATACAGAAAATATAGACCAAAAAATTTAAATGAAGTGTGGGGACAAGATACAATTGTGAAAATAATTAAAAACACCATAGCAAAAAACAAAATAAATCACGCATATCTTTTTACAGGACCCCGCGGAACAGGAAAAACAAGCATTGCCAAAATATTTGCTAAAATGGTAAATTGTGAAAACTTACAAGAAGGAATACCTTGTGGACAGTGCGTTAGCTGTATGCAAACAAACAACAGTGATATAATCGAAATCGATGCTGCCTCAAATAATGGTGTCGACGAAATAAGAGAATTAAGAAACAAAATAAATTTAGTACCAGCATTCGGTAAATATAAAATATATATAATAGATGAAGTGCATATGTTAACAACAGGAGCATTTAACGCCTTATTAAAAACTTTAGAAGAGCCACCAAGCCATGTAATTTTTGTGCTTGCTACTACCGATCCACACAAAATTCCAGAAACTATTTTATCAAGGCTCCAACGCTTAGATTTTAAAAAAATAAGCACAAATAACATTGTAAATAGATTAAAACAAATAACTGAAGTCGAAAAAATAGATATTGAAGAAGAAGCACTTTATGAAATAGCTAATTTATCAGACGGGGGAATGCGTGATTCAATAGGTATGTTAGATCAAGCAATTGCATATTCTGAAAACAAAATAACAGTACAAGATATCCATGATATTAATGGAACACTAACACCTTTGGATTTAAGTGAAATAATTGAGCAAATACAAGAAAAAAACATAGAAAAATTGTTGAAAAAATTTGATTATTATAACGATTGTGGAAAAAATTTTGTAAAATTAACCGAAGAATTAATAGTTTTTTTAAAAAATGTACTTTTATATAAAGAAGCTCCAGAATATTTTCAAACAATCAACACACAACCAGAAATTTATAGAAATATAAAAGAAAAAATAAGGACAAATGACATTTTATATTACATTAAATTATTAAATGAATGTACACTAGAAATGTATAACACCAACAACACCAAATTATTACTTGAATTAACAGTGATTAAGATGATAGGAAAGCCAAAATCTAGTGAAAAACAAGATGTTAACGAAAAAGTAACAAGCGATACCAAAAAAAGAGATGAAGAAACAAAAGCAAATCAAAGCAACATTATAGAAAAGCAAAAAGAGACTACGTTAGACACACCAAAAACCGCTCAGCAACAAACAAATGTTCGAAAAATTGATAATCAATCGCTCCAAAACATAAAAAAAAGAAGAATTGAGAACACATTAGCCCAATTTAGTAAAAAAACGCTAAGAATATTACAAGAAAAAATACAAAATCTAAATAATTTTATTCTTGATCCAGATTTAAGTAAGTACGCATCAATTATTCTTGATGGTCAGTTAAAAGCTGCAAGTGAAGAATATTTAATATTTGTTTTCAAAAGTGAGCGAACAGCAACATTATTTAACGAAAATATTCCAAACATCGAAACAACATTAAACAAAGTTTTTGAGAACACATATAAAGCCATTGCCACGGATATAAATCATTGGGAAACAATCAAGAGTGAGTTTAACAGCAAAAAAATAAAATATATTTATCAAAAAGAAGAAAAAGATATTGAAAAGTTGTATAATAACCAACCAAATCAAAGCGATCTTAGCGCCTTTGAAGATATAATAGAATACGAATAAGAAAGGATGATAAAATGAATTTACAAGCAATGATGAAACAAGCACAAAAAATGCAAAAAGAAATGATGAATTCAAAAAATGAAATAGATGAAATGACCTTTACAGGTACCTCATCATTTGTAACAGTAGAAATGAAAGGAACAAAAGAAGTAACAAAAGTAAAAATTGATACTGAAAATATAGAAAAAGATGAAATTGAAATGTTAGAAGATATGATTTTAGTAGCAGTAAACGAAGCTATTAAAAAAGTAGATGCTGAAACCGAAAAAAAACTAGGTAAATATACACAAGGAATGCCAGGACTATTTTAATGTATCCAAAAACAATTACAAATTTAATAGAGTGTTTTAAAAAATTTCCAGGAATAGGTGAAAAAACGGCCGAAAGATTGGCTTTATCTTGTCTAGAAATGAACGAAGAAACAATAGAACTATTTACAAATTCTTTAAAAGATACTAAAACAAAAATCAAAACCTGCAAAAACTGTGGAAATCTTTGCGAAGATGATGAATGTGTTATTTGTAAAGATAAGACAAGAGACAAAACAATGCTTTGTGTAGTAGAAGAAAGCAAAAATATTGCCTTGTTTGAAAAAATTGGTTCTTTTAATGGCTTGTATCACGTTTTAGGTGGATTAATCTCTCCGTTAGATGGAATAAACCCAGAAGACATTAACATTTCATCACTATTAAATCGTATCGAAGAAAACAAAATAAAAGAAATAATTTTAGCTGTAAAGCCAACCGTAGAAGGAGAAACAACAGCTTTATACATTAGAAAAATACTAGAAGGAAAAGATGTAATAATATCTAAAATAGCTCATGGTGTTCCGATGGGTGCAGATATAGATTATATAGATCCATTAACATTAGAAATTGCCTTATCAGATAGAACAACATTCTCATAAAATAAAAAAGCAACGATATAATTAATTGAGGTGTAAT
>JAFUBK010000042.1 GCA_017460245.1 Bacilli bacterium | reverse complement strand
CCATTTTAAATCTTGAAGTTCATAAACCGGAATATATAAGAAGTTGCCTAAAGAGGTAAATAAGAGAAGCGTATCCATAGTATTAGCCTCATAAATACCGATTGGATAATCTTTTTCTTTTAGGCCAGTTTCTTCGTCAGAAGCGCTGTAACTTCTAACTGAAGTTCTTTTTACGTAACCTTCGTTTGTAATAACTACCATACAATCTTCTTTTGGAATTAATGATGTTGTATGTATTTTAATTTCAGTTACTTCTTCTTTTATCTCGGTTTTTCTTGGAGTTGCATACTCTTTTTTTATTAGTTTAAGTTCAGTTTTCATAACATGTTTTAAAGCTTCTTCATTTTCTAATATTTGGGTCCAAATGTTTATTTGATTTTGTAATGTTTCCATTTCTTTTTCAAGTTCCGCAACATCAGTGTTCGTTAATTTATAAAGTTGCAAGATAACGATTGCTTCGGCTTGTTGCTTCGTAAAATCAAATTCTTTTTGTAAATTTTCAATGGCGTTTGCTTTGTTTTTTGAAGCTCTAATGACTTTTATTACTTCATCTAAAATTGATAAGGCTTTTATCAACCCTTCAACAATGTGCATTCTTGCTTTAGCGTGATTTAAATCAAACTGGGTTCGTTTGGTGATTACTTCTTTTTGGTGAGCAATGTAAGCATCTAATATTTTAAGGATACCTAAAGTCATTGGTCTATGATTTACGATAGCAACCATATTATAACTATAAGATACCATCATATCAGTGTTTTTTAATAAATAATTAATTATTAAATCTTCGTTGGCATCTTTTTTTAAATCTATGGCTATTTGTAATCCGTTTCTATCGGTTTCATCTCTTACTTCAGCAATGCCTTCTACTTTTTTATCTATTCTTATGTCATCAATTTTTTTAACTAGTAAAGCTTTATTTACTTCATATGGAATTTCAGTGATTATAATTTGCCTTTTGTTTTTTGGACCTTCAATTTTGTATTTACATCTAACGTTTACTTTGCCTCTACCTGTAGTAAAGGCATTTTTTATTCCTTGTAAACCTTCGGCAACCCCTCCTGTTGGAAAGTCTGGACCTTTGACAATGTCTAAAATTGTGTCTAGGTGGCAATTTGGACTATCAATTCTTTTAATTGTTGCATCAATTACTTCTCCTAAGTTATGCGGAGGGATGTTAGTGGCATAGCCAGCTGATATTCCAGTTGCTCCATTTACTAAAAGATTGGGATATTTTGCAGGTAAAACGGTTGGCTCAAGCAATGTGTCATCATAGTTCCAGCTCATTAAAACGGTGTCTTTGTTTATGTCTTTTAGCAACTCACCGGCTACTTTGGAAAGTCTAGCTTCGGTGTAACGCATAGCTGCAGCACCATCACCATCCATCGAACCGTTGTTTCCTTGCATTTCGACATAACAAAGGTTGTTTTTCCACCACTGACTCATTCTGACTAAGGCATCATAAATACTTGAATCTCCATGTGGGTGGTAAAACCCCATAATGTTTCCAACAGCTTTTGCGGACTTTTTTGTTGGTTTATCATAGGTGTTTCCATCTTTATACATGGCATATAAAATTCTTCTTTGGACAGGTTTCAAACCATCTCTAACGTCTGGTAAGGCACGATCTTGAATTATTGTTTTAGCATATCTTCCAAAGCTATCACCCATAATATCTTCTAATGAGTAGTCATATATTTTTTTTATTACATCCATCTTATCACCTTACATTTCATAATTGTCTTCTAGTGTAAATTCGACGTTTTCTTCTATCCATTCTTTACGAGGTTCAACATTATCCCCCATAAGGACACTTACTCTTTTTTCTGCGAGTGAAGCGTCTTGTAAATTTACTTTAATTAGGCTTCGCATGTCGGGATTCATTGTAGTTTCCCATAATTGTTCAGCGTTCATTTCCCCTAATCCTTTATATCTTTGCTTTTCTAGTTTAACTTTCGTATTTTGTCTTATTTCTTCTGCTTCTTTGTCGTCCCAAGCATAGCCGTATATCTTATTGCCGTTTTTTAGGGCATATAGTGGTGGCATAGCAATATATAGATGACCGTTTTCAATAAGGGGTTTCATATAACGATAGAAAAATGTTAATAGCAGTATTTGAATGTGGGCTCCATCGTCATCGGCATCGGTCATAATTATTACTTTGTCATAATTACATTCTTTTATATCAATATCACTACCAATTCCGTCTCCAATTGTATGTAAAATAGTGTTTATTTCATTATTAGCAAGGACATCTTGAAGATTGGCTTTTTCAGTATTTATTACTTTTCCTCTTAATGGCAAAATTGCTTGAAACTTACGATCTCGTCCTTGTTTAGCTGAACCGCCAGCAGAGTCTCCTTCGACTAAAAATAGTTCGTTTTTATCTGGATTTTTTGACTGTGCGGGTGTAAATTTATCACTTATTGATTTTTCTTTTTTACCCTTACCTTTACCGCTTCTAGCTTCATCTCTAGCTTTTCTTGCAGCTTCTCTTACTTGTTTTGATTTAACCATTTTTTCTAATATTTTTGTGGCAGATTCTTTATTTTCTTCTAGGAAAAATGTTAATTTTTCTGAAACGATGCTGTCGACAACTGTTCTGGCACTTGGGGTACCTAATTTTCCTTTTGTCTGTCCTTCAAATTGTAATAGTTTTTCTGGTATTTGAAGAGAAATAATTGCGGTCAATCCTTCTCTAGTATCGGTTCCTTCTAAATTCTTATCTTTTGATTTTAAAAATCCATTGTTTTTAGCATATTCATTGAAAACTCTAGTAAAAGCGGTTTTTAATCCTACTTCATGGGTTCCTCCGTCACCTGTTTTAACGTTATTAACAAACGATATTATGTTTTCGGAATAAGTGTCAGTATACTGAAAGGCTATTTCGACATTAATACCATCTTTCATTCCTTCAAATGATGTTACTTTATGGAGTTCTTTTTTGTCTTCGTTTAAATATGAAACAAATGAACTCAAGCCATTTTCATAATGGTAAACTTCATGTTTATCATCGCCTTCATCGTGAACTTCAATTGTCAGATTTTTTAAAAGGAAGGCACTTTCTTGCATCCTTTCACATATGTTTGTAAATGAAAATGTGGTAGCTTTAAAAATAGTGTCATCAGGCATAAAATGAACTTTTGTCCCAGTGCGGTTAGTTGTACCTATTTTTTCTAGTGGTTTGGTAGTGTGTCCGCCATTTTCGAATCTAATATAATATTCGCCACCATCTCTTTTGATTGTGACTTCCATCCATTTTGATAAGGCATTTACGACGCTTCCGCCAACACCGTGAAGTCCTCCTGATACTTTATATCCTGAAGTTTCGAATTTTCCTCCAGCGTGAAGAACTGTATAAATTACTTCTGGAGTTGATTTGCCGCTGGCGTGCATTCCAACAGGAACTCCTCGTCCAAAATCTTCGACACTGATACTTCCATCTTTATGAATAATTATTTTTATTCTATCACCACAGCCAGTTATTACTTCATCAATTG
>JAFUBK010000041.1 GCA_017460245.1 Bacilli bacterium | reverse complement strand
TACTTGATACTTTAAATTTGATATAAATACAATTGGACCAATGGCTAACTTACACAAAATTGATAAATTAGGAGAAGAAGGAGTTACCTTACTTATGAGTGACTCTACTAATGCTTTAAATGAAGGCGTAAGCAATAGTGAATCAAAAGTAGACGAAGCTTTAGAAGAACTATTCAATAGACACGATAGCCGAATAATTATCGCAACTTTTGCTTCAAATATTTATAGACTAAAACATATCGTCGACACATGTAAAAGACACAAACGTAAAATCTGTGTTTTTGGACGCAGTATGACTAATAATATTGAAATTTCAATTGAAGGCGGATATATAAAACATAGAGATGTTTTCATCCAGCCTGAAGAAGTTCACAAATATAAAGATAACCAAATATGTATTTTATGTACTGGAACCCAAGGTGAACCACTTGCCGCTCTAAGTCGTCTAGCTAACGGAACATTTAGACAAATCAAACTAATGCCAGACGATGTTGTGGTTTTCTCTTCTTCAGCAATTCCTGGAAATGCCGTTAGTATCTCACGTACAATTAATAAACTATATTTAAAAGGACTTACAGTATATACAAATACCCTACTAAAAGATATCCACACCAGTGGACACGGAAATCAAGAAGAATTAAAACTTATGTTAAGACTTGTAAAACCAAAATATTTTATGCCATTTCACGGTGAATATCGTATGCTTAAAACACACGCTGACTTAGCTATTGAATGTGGTATGCCAAAAGAAAACACCTTTATTCTTGAAAATGGTGATTATCTAATTATGAAAAACGGTGAAATCAAAAAAGGCGGAAAAATTGTGGCCGGTGATGTTTATGTCGATGGAAATCGTATTGGCGATACAAGTAATGCCGTCATGAAAGATCGTAAAATTATGGCTGGTGATGGAATTGTCGTCGTCATTGCTAATATTGATACAAAACAAAATACGCTATTAAGTAATCCGAATATTATTACTAGAGGTTTTGTTCAAGTCAACGAAAATATAGAGCTACTTAAAAAACTAGAAAACTTAAGCAAAAATGCAATAAACAAATCAGTAAAAACTGGCGTTAATTTTAGTGAAATAAAAAGTGAAATAATTAGTTCTTTAAGTGCCTATATAGCAATGCAAACAGGAAGAAAACCAATTATCTTACCTGTAATTATGGATATCAAAAAAGACGTTAAAATCTAAACGTCTTTTTAGTTTCCACACAAAATTCCACCCTCATCACTATATGTATATGCAAATGTAACCTTTCCATATTTATCTTGTCCAGTTATCTTTACATACGCATCAATATTATTAGTAGTAGAAGGCATTTTTAAGTCCTTATCAATATATCCAGAAGACTGTAATGTCGACACTGCTACAAAACAATCACCAGAACTATTAAGTTTTTCTCTATTATCCAAAGACCAGTTTTTCGCAGCCAGTTCAATACTTTCTTTTGTTTGGTTATCAGCTTTTTCAGAACCTTGTTTAAGCGTTCTACTAACAAGTGGCGTAATTATCAACACTATCGAACTAATAAGTGCAATAACGGCAATAAGTTCAACTAAAGTAAAACCCTTACGATCCATATATTTCATCCTCTATCTTCATCAATCTATTATACTTACAAACCCTATCTGTTCTAGATAAAGATCCCGTTTTTATTTGCACACGCTCAAGTCCAACAGCCAAATCAGCAATAGTCGTATCTGCTGTTTATCAGCTTCGATGTG
>JAFUBK010000040.1 GCA_017460245.1 Bacilli bacterium | reverse complement strand
TATAATTACTTATTTTACTTGTAAAAAAATATTAAAAGAAAGTCCCGCTGATACTTTACGTAATCAAATACCTAGTGTTAAAAGAAAATCTCTTAATATTACGACTAAAAGAATGTTTAAAAATATGAATTTTTCTAGTAAATGGAATGTTAGAGATATTGTAAGAAACAAGATAAGAACTTTTATGGGAGTAGCTGGCGTAATAGGATGCTGCATGCTTATTGTTTGTGCTTTTGGTATGCTTGATAGTATGAATTATTTTGTTGATTTACAGTTTGAAAAATTATACAATTTTGATTATAAATTAAATTTAAAAGAAAATATAAGTGATTATGAACTTAAGGTGTTAGAAGATAAATATGGATATAAAACTTCTAAAACTTATGGTATTGAAATTAAAAATGATGGTAAGAGGGAGTCTAATAATATATTTGTCACTGATGCGGGTAATTTTGTAAGATTTGTTGATAATAAGGGCAAGTATACTAGTGTTGATTCTTCTAAGGGAGTTTATGTTACTTATAAACTTGCTTCTACTAAAGGATATAAATTGGGTGATAAAATCACGTGGCATATATATGGTGATTCTAAATATTACACTTCTGAAATTGTAGGATTTAATAAAGATCCACAAAATCAAAATGTGACTATGACAAGAGAGTATTTAGAAAGTTTGGGAATTAAATATATTCCAGATTCAATTTATACAAATGCTGATTTAAATAAAGTAAAAGAAATCAATAATGTTGAAGTTGTTCAAGATATTGATGCTTTGAAAGATGGTATGAATAATATGCTTTCAATGATGAAGGAAATGCTTGTGCTGATTATTATTATTGCGGTGTTACTTGGCTCAATAATTATTTATAACTTAGGTATTTTATCTTATACTGAAAAACAGTATCAATTTGCAACTTTAAAGGTCTTAGGTTTTAAAGACAAGCAGATTAAAAAAATCTTTATTAAACAAAACAATTGGATTGCGATAGTTTCAATTATAATTGGTCTTCCATTAGGTTTCTATTTGACTGATTGGTTATTTAAAACGGCAATAGAAGAACATTATGATTTTGGTGCTAGTATTACGCCTGTGACGTATTTAATTGCAGCAATCGGAACATTTATTGGATCATATTTGGTGTCTAGATTTTTGGCTAGAAAAATAAATAATATTGATATGGTTTCTAGTTTGAAGGGAAATGAATAAAATGATTAGACAGCCGATTAAAAAAAGTTCAATTGCAAAAAAAAATTTAATTATTGAAAAAGGCTTTGAACTTATGTGTGAAAAGGGATATTATAATGTGAGTTCTGTTGATATTGCTAAATACGCAGGAGTGTCAACTGGTATTATTTATCAGTATTTTAATGATAAAAAAGATATATTTTTGGAAGGTATTAAAAAATACTCTAGATCTATTTTGTTTCCGACTATTGATTTGCTTAAAAATAATTTTGATAAAGATAATATTAGAGAAAGTATTGATAAAGTTTTAGATACGGTAGTATTAAATCACAATATGAGCTTTGAGGCCCATAAGCAGTTAATGGCTATGTGCCATTTAGATGATCAGGTGGCAGAAATTTTCAAAACAAATGAAATTAAAACGTGTGAAGAGATTAGCTATGTTCTAAAAAAAAGGGGAGTTACTTTAGAAAAATTAGAAGTTAAAATTCATATTATTATGGGTCTTGTTGATAATTATTGTCACGAGGTTGTTTATCATAAGCATAAATCTATTGATTATGAGGCTATGAAAAGAGAAATTATTGATATTATTGTCAATTTACTTGTGTAAAGTGAATCTATTTTTCTATTTATAATTTTGTTTTTATGATATTATTATAATGGAGGGATGTTATGAAAGCGGTAGCAATCAAGGGTTCAAAAAAATTAGAAATTAAAGAAATTGATGAACCTAAACAAAATGGCGATGTTATTATTGATGTTAAAAAAGCTGGTATTTGTGGTTCTGATTTACATTATTTTGTAGGAGGAGAACCTATTGGACTTGTTATGGGACATGAATTTTGTGGTGTCGTAATTGATTCTGGAAATAGGGATGATTTAAAAGTTGGTGATAGGGTTTCAGCTTTACCAATTTCACCTTGTATGGAATGTGAAGCATGTGAAACTGGAAATTATCAATATTGCACTAAAACATGGGAGCATGCATCAGGTCTTTCTTTAGATCATTCAGGTGCTTTAGCGCCAAAAATGGGGATTAAACCAAATATGGTTGTTAAAATACCAGATAATGTTAGTTATGAAGAGGCAGCGATGATTGAACCGACTGCAGTTGGACTTCATGCGATTAATTTAGCTGATATTAAAATCGATGATAAGGTTTTAATTGTCGGTGGTGGTATTATAGGGCTTGTGTCAGCAATGTTTGCAAAAAAATCTGGTGCTAGTTATGTGGCTGTTTCGGAAACTAATGAAGCTAGAGGAGAAAATTCTGTTAAGCTAGGTGTTGCTGATGAGTGGTTTGATGCTAAAGATGAAAAGTTTGTAGAAAACGTTAAATCTAAAGTTAATGGTGGTTTTGACGTAGTTATTGAATGTTGTGGTAATGCTCCGGCGGTTGGGAGTGCACTTTCGGTTTGTAAAAATGGTGGTACGGTTGTATTAGTGGGCGTTTCGATGGAACCTATTTCTGTGCCAACGATTTTGGCTGTTATGCACGAACTTAAAGTTATGGGAGCAATCGCATATACAAAGGATGAATTTGAGGATGTTATCGATCTTATGGCTAAAAAACAAATTGATGTTACGAAATTTATTTCTGATGTTGTGGGTTTAGATGGTGTTCAAGAAGCTTATGAAAGGCTTACATCTGGAACTGATTCGGCAATTAAAATATTAGTAGATCCAAATAAATAATTTGGATCTTTTTTGTGTGATTTTATGTGATTCGTTTTGTTTTCTTTATTTTTTTCTTTGCTTACGTTATAATATTATTTAGAAAGGGTGATTTAATGGATAAAAATATGTTTAGAAATATTTTATATTTGGTGATAGTCGTTTTGTTTATAACTCTATTATTTGTTTTTTTCATTTATATTTTTCCTTTTCTATTATTAATTGGAATTATATACTATGTTTATTACAAATTTTTTAAAAAGAAAAAAACTTATTATAAAAATGATAATAAAAAAGTGGGTCCAGTTATTATCGATATGGAAGAAGACTAGATGTTTTCTTTTTTTTTAGTTATAATGGTTTTAGGAGATGATTGTATGCCAGAACTTCCAGAAGTAGAAACTGTAAAAAACACTTTAAAAAGGCAGATTTTAAACAAAAAAATCTTACTTTCTAATATATATTGGAGTAACATTATTGCTTATCCTGAAGTGCCCGTTTTTAAAGAAAAAATTAAAAATCAAAGAATTAACGATATTTTAAGACGCGGTAAGTGGTTGATGTTTGAACTTGATGATTATTTTTTACTTTCGCATTTAAGAATGGAAGGAAAGTATTTTATTAGAAAAAAAGGTGATCAACTAAATAAACATGAACATATTGTGTTTTTGTTTGATGATGATACTGAACTTAGATATCATGATACACGTAAGTTTGGAAAGATGTATTTACTTGAAAAGAACAATGCTTATGATGTTAAACCTTTAAATGAACTTGGTTTGGAACCATGGGATGAAAGATTAGATGTTACGTATTTAAAAAATAAATTTAATAAAAAACCTATTAAAATTCAATTACTTGATCAAAGTATTATAAGTGGTATTGGAAATATTTATGCTGATGAGATTTTGTTTTTAAGTAAAATTTATCCAGAGGTAAGTGGTAATAAACTTAGTGATGAAAATTTGAAAGATATTATTAAGTATACTCGTGAAGTACTATCTAGTGCGATAAAGCTTGGGGGAACGACGGTTAAAAGTTATACATCATCTGAGGGTGTTCATGGGAGGTTTCAAGAAGAACTTTTGGTTCATACAAAGAAAATTTGTCCTTCGTGCGGGAATGATATTATTAAAATTGTTGTTGGTGGTAGAGGTACTTACTTTTGCCCAAAATGTCAAAAAAGATAAAGCTATTTTATAATGGGTTTATGTTTATATTCCATTAAGGTTAAATTAACTTTATCTTTTTGTTTTGAATAATATATGTAACTTGCTTTCATTTCAAGTTCTAGCATTTTGTATTTGTTTGTATAACTTGTAATAATTGGTAGAGTTTGTTTTTTCTTTATTTCTTTAAGATGTTTTTGACCGTTTTTGTTAAAGCCTAAAACTCTTATGTATTGGGGATTTTGATATTTTTTGGCATCGTCTTTAGTGATACCACAAAGAATGCAGGTAAACATTCGATTTATTTTATTATAGGTAAATCTTTTTGTTTTAATTTTTTTCATTAATTCTTCTAATGATGTTGCTTCATAGATGTATTTTTTTATTCTGTTTTCAATGCCTTCATCAACGTTTAAATATTTATCCAAATTGTTTATTTCACTTATTATTTTATATTTTAATAGGCTAAAATAACTGTCATTGAAATACATTTTTTTCTTTAAAGCTTCGTATGTTTCTCTTGGAACGTATGGTTTGATATCTTTGTGTTTTTTTATAGCTTCACGGATACTGGTGGCTGATGAAATATTGTTTGTTAGATTTTTTTCGTGGTAACTATTGGTTCTTTGAATGGTAATTGGAGTGATTTTTGTTTTTTGTATTTCTTTGATGTAGCTAAGACCTAATAAGTCGTTAGGGCTTTCAATTTTTATTTTTGTTAGATTGTTGGTTGCTTTTGAAAGGGCGGTCGGGTAGTTTATTCCATCATTTAAATATTTTTTTACAAGATTATTAAATTCTTTTGTTTTTTGAACTTTAGCCATTTTGGTTAATTTTTCAATATTTAAAGATTCTGTTCCAAAAACAATTTTATATAC
>JAFUBK010000039.1 GCA_017460245.1 Bacilli bacterium | reverse complement strand
ATTTTTTTGGAAAAGTTGTTTTTGCCTGTGTTTTCATGAAAAAAGCATATAAAATATAGCAAATAAAAAAAGACAAGTCAAGAGTTTTTTCTCTTTATTATATTGTATGTTGTCTTTTTATTTTGATGATTACTTTTTTAATATTCCATTAAAATTATTTTAGTGAAGTATTTATCACTAATTTTTGAAGATATTTTTTGATTGTTTCTGTTGATGTCTACCTCACTGCCAAAATCCTCTTTTGTAATTAAGCCGGTTGTGACGCTTTGGGTTGTAATGGTCATTCCACCATAACTATCTGCAGAGTGAGCAACGCTTATTTCATTTTTTTCTTTATTTATATCTACGATAATTCCAATATGGCCCTCTTGCCAAGCTAAATCACCTAGCTTTGCTTTTTTTAAAACGTTTTTATCTGTAATATTTATAAGATCGCCAAGGCTTAGCATTTCTTTAACTATTAAGCATTTGTTTATTTTTTTATAACCAGAGTTTATTAAGCACCAGCTTACAAAACCAGAACAGTCGTATCCATATATAAATTTTTTATCTTTTATATAATAAGGATCGTTTCCAGCAATTATAGTTTGAATACTACCAAGCTTTTTGTTTATTCCAAGTATTTCTTCGTAATTTTCTAGATGTCCGCCACCCCAAAAGTATGGCAACTTTGGAAAGTTGGTTGTTAAAAACAAAGCGGCAGCAACAGCTTTTTCACGCACTGTGTTATATAAAGAAAGTTTTTCTTCTAATTCTTGATTTTTTGTAGCGAAAAATTCTTCGTTTATTTTTTTTATATCTAGATAAGTTGTGGCTATTTTATCCATATATTCACCTTATTCTAATCTGGGTAATCCATTAAAACTATTTCAGTAAAGTAATTTTGATCAATTCTTGGTTGAATTTCTTTATTGTTTTGATTGATGTCATTTGTGGAGCCTAAATCATCAGCAGTTATTTTACCGGTCAAAGTACTTTGCGTTGTAATATTCATTCCGCCACCGCTACCAGATTCGTGGGCGATTGTAATTTCATTGGTTTCTTTATTTACATCAATTACAATACCGATATGGGAATCACCTATAATTGCGAGGTCTCCAGGTTTTACTTTCTCAATTGCGCCTTCTGAGGCAATTCCTATTCTTTGAGAACCTTCTATATTATTTAGTTCTCTTACTACCTCAGTTCTTGTGAAATTTGGATATCCCGCATTTATTAAGCACCAACTTACAAAGCCAGAGCAGTCATAACCATAAGTATATGATTGACCTTGTATGTATTCTTCACCATATGCTTCTGTTACTATTTGGCTACTTCCTAATTTTCTATTTATACCAAGCATTTCTTCGTAGCTTTCAGAATGACCGCCACCCCAAAAGTATGGCAACTTTGGAAAGTTTGTGGCTAAAAACACAGCAGCAGCAACAGCTCTTTCTCTTGTGCCATTACAGCCAGCTAAAGTCTCTGTTAATTCTTGGTTTTTTAGATTAAAGAAGTGTTCTATTTCTTCAGCACTCATGTTTGAAAAATTTATATATTCGCTACCAATCGTTTGTGGTGGCGTGCTTACTAAAGTTTGCGTAAAATCAATAATTTCTTCCGCAGCTGCATTTATTACATGATTTATTTTTTGGGGATCGGTTTGAGAAGGTTTTGTTATCTTCAAATCGGTAAGTTCTGGTTTGATTATACTTTTTTTTATTTTTGTCATTTTATCACACCTTTATATATTGTTTTTTAGATTTTGATATAATTGTTCATATTTAAGGTTTTCTTCATTATCGAAGTATATTGCGTGATTTTGATAATCGGTAATCAGTTCTGATAACGCACTATTTATTACAATGTGTAAATCAGGTGAATAATTCATTTTTTTACGATGATATTTGTATTCTTGTTTGTCTAATATTTTAAAACTACCATTTGGAAAAATGCGAAGATCTAAATCATAATCAATATATTTTATTGTACCATCTTCAATAATAAAGGGGGTAGCAATATTACAATAACTAGTAATTCCTGTTTTTTTTAATTGAACAATTATGTTATACCATTTATCTTTGAAATAATACATAATGGCCGGTTCTTTTGTACGCCATGTGTTGCCTTGTGATTCTGTTACAAGTGTTCTTTCATTACCAAAAACAATATAGTTTTTTTTGATATCTAAAACAACAGCTTCATCCCAACATCGATGAACTGTTCCATCGTGTTTATAACATTGAATTTGGAGTTTATCTCCTATTTTTAGTTTATTTTCTTCTTTCAATTTTATCACACCTTTGTTTACATTATAACTTTTTTTTCAAAAAAAGAAAAGCCACTTTTTTAGTGACTTATTTACTAGCTTCTTCTAAAGCCATTTTTAATTGATTATCATCCTCTTCAGAATAGGTTTCATAAAACTTTTGATCTAATGTAACTTCGATATCTGGTGTGATTCCTTTACCGTCGACCCAAGTTCCCTGTGATGTCAACCAATTTTTGGTTGTTAGTTTAAATTTATCGCCACCTTTTAGATCTTGCATCTCTTGAACTGTTCCT
>JAFUBK010000038.1 GCA_017460245.1 Bacilli bacterium | reverse complement strand
TCTATATTAGGAATTTTTGCCACGCATTGCCAAAACAATTTATAAGATTGGTAACTGAAAATCATCATAATTGCACCAGCTTGTTCATGGTTTTTGATAAAATTCTGGTACCAATCTTGGTTTGCATTTTTCCCTTTCTGTTCGTTTTCAACTTTTAGGAATTCATAATTATATTCATTATCAATTAGTCGATTAATAATTCTACATATGCTTATAAAGTTAGCATTTTCTTCTATAACATCTCCCAATTCGACTGAATCGACTTTACAATTTGTTGTAAGATTTTTCAATATAACACCCATGTCTATAGACGAAATAATTAATGAATTCAGTTCGTTTTGTGTTTTTTTATTGTCGTCTTTTAAATTTTCTAATTCACCCTTTGCAACTGAAAACCGATTAATAATATCATCGTTTTTCAAAGCATCGTTAAAACTCGTATCCAGAATAGATTGAATATTTTCATATTCAATATTAAAAAATTGATCCACAGTTTCTATTTTAATTTTTTTTAGATCACTGTTTTTATCACCATATAGTGCTTCAATCGCACTTTTCACCAGTGGTCTTCCTTCTTCACCGTTTAAGAATTCAATGAACCCTTTTAAACCTTTTAAATTCTTTTCTTGTTTTTGCTTTTCCATAATTTCAGCCTTCCATTTTAAAATAACAAACAAAAAATTTTTTTAGCAACAAGATATTTCAACCGATTGGCAAATTTCTTCATCTATGTAATAACAAGCATCAAATAATAAAATAACAAAGCTAAAATTAAATTTATTCAACCAATCAATTTTATTTGAACCCAAAAAATAAATTTTATCAAGCGTTTTAAATTATTTTTTTTTAAAAGATGGGCATTTTCTCAAACTTTTAGTAATCTCTTTTGCCAAAACCAAGCCCTAAAAACCAACAACGTGGTTTTTCATCTTCTTTCCGATTTTTTTGATTTAATATTTGCTTATTGCTGAAATTCTTATTTTGATATCCTAAGGATTCAATCTTTTGTTTTAAATTACATCTATATTTATATACACAATACGTAACACCAAAAATAATTGCAATCGGTATATCAAAAACAAGTACCGGCGCACCGAGAGCTAAAACAGTTTGCCAAGTACAAACTCCTATCAAACCCAAAATACCAAACGTAATAATAGCTATGGACCCAGTAAGAATCATAAAAGTGCCCCATAAATTATCAGAATTCTTAGTGTACCAAAGATTATCATTGTAATTTTCATAATCATTACATATACCACGATTACCACAAACAATATTTATCAACGCCATAATTGATAAGCCTAAACTTGGTATTCCAAAATAAAAAATTAAAATGCCAAGATTGCCGAATCCAAAAGCTATAAGTGTAATTCCTGTGATAGCCAAAAACATAGGAAAAACAAGCAACTTAAAAAGCTGGAAAATTCCTGATGTGTTATCAACAAAACCTCGTCCTGACTCTTCTTCGTAAAAATTATGATCTTCCGTAAAACTGTTAGTGAGAATGAAACGGCTTGCGCCAACAAAAACAAATGTAGCGCAAATT
>JAFUBK010000037.1 GCA_017460245.1 Bacilli bacterium | reverse complement strand
TGAAAATAAAACTAATATAAACTGGTATCCGGGTCATATGGCCAAAACAAAAAGATTAATAAAAGAACAAATTAACTTAATTGATGTTGTCTATGAAGTTATAGATTCAAGAATGCCATACTCATCAAAAATAATTGATATAGAAGAGTATACAAACAATAAACCAAGAATTCTTATCTTTAGTAAATACGATCTATGCGATAAAGAAGAAACTAAAAAATGGATGGACTACTACAAAGAAAAGGACTATAACGTAATTGCAATGGATCTAGAAAAAAACACAAATATAAATCCATTAATAGAGCTTACAGAAAAAATAATGGAAGATAAAAACCAAAAAAGAGAAGAAAAAGGCCTTATTAAAAGAAAAACAAGAGTGCTTGTAGTAGGAATACCAAACGTTGGTAAAAGTACTCTTATAAATCGCTTAGCTGGTAAAAAGGTTGCAAACATCGGTAACAAACCAGGTGTTACTAAAAATTTAAGTTGGATAAGAGTAAACGAAAATATCGAACTATTAGACTCGCCAGGAATTCTATGGCCAAAACTAAATCAAAAAAATGCTTTTAATTTAGCTGCCTTAACAGCAATTAAAGAAGAAATACTACCACTATTTGAAATTGCCTCATATATTTTAAAAACACTAGAAAAAAATTATCCACAAATTCTAAAAGAAAGATATGATATAGAAACTTTAAACGAAGACATAGTAGAAGACTTAGAATATATAGGTAAAAAAAGAGGCTGTTTAATCAAAGGCGGAGAAATAGATTACGATAAAGTATTAAGTCTAATAATAAATGATATAAAAAATGGTTACATAAAAGGAATTACTTTTGATAAAGTAGAGGATATAAATGAATACAGACGAAATTTTAAACACCTTAACAAAATACAAGTTAGATAAAAATGAAATAATAATTTTATCTGGATCTTCAATGGTCATAAACGAAATAAAACAAACTACAAATGATATTGACCTTGCCGTAAGTAAAGAATATGAAAAAAAGTTACTTCAAAATTATACCTGCACCTTAAAAGAACAAAATAAAGATTATAACGTTTATAATATAGATGATAAAATAGAATTCGCCACAAACTATTATGATGCCAAATATGAAATAAAATATGGCTATAAATTTCAAACAGTAAATGAAATTTTAAAATTAAAAGAAACTTTAAATAGACAAAAAGATCAAAAAGATATCGAACTATTAAAAAAACATATCAAAAACAATAATATAAATTCTCTAGTACTTGCATACTTAGGTGATGCCATATACGAAGTATATATTAGAAAATATTTAATAAACAAAGGTATTGCCAAAGTAAATGAACTACAAAAAGAAAGCATTAAATACGTAAGCGCAAAAGCTCAAAGTAACTACTTAGACAAACTAATAGAAAACAACTTACTAACAGAAGAAGAAATAAACATAGTAAAAAGAGCCAGAAATCATAAAAGTCACGGAAGTAAAAATTCTGATATAATAGCTTATAAGAAATCAACTGGTCTAGAAGCCTTAATAGGATATTTAGAAATAAATAAAAACAAAAAAAGAATAGAAGAAATTATAAATTATATAGTAGGTGATTAAATGCTAAAAATCAAAAAGGCCGAAATCAATGACATTAACAATATAATTAAATTAAAAGATAAAATATGGTGTGATTTAGAAAATAAAAATTGGTATTTTGTGGAAGAACTCACCTATGAAAAGTTAAAAGAAATAATAGAAAAAAGAGGGTTTATATTAAAAACTATAGTTACTGACGAACTTGTCGGATATCTCATAGCTGTAACCAATTTACATAAAAATTTTGAATTAATTAATTTAATTAACAAAAAAATCAATTTAAAAGAATGCGCTGAAATTTCATTAGCTGTAGAAGTTAATAATAGAAATAAAGGTATAGCCTCTGAAATGCTAAAAACAGCAGAAAAATATTTAACAGATAAAAAATATATTTTAT
>JAFUBK010000036.1 GCA_017460245.1 Bacilli bacterium | reverse complement strand
TTTGGTTTAATTTTTTATAAGTTTTCACATTTTTTGTTTCTTTCAAGCTAGCTTTAGCACATACTTCATCTAAAATATCGATTGATTTATCCGGCTGGTTACGATTATAAATATATTTTTCTGATAGATCTATAATTAAATCTATTATTTCTTCAGCAATTGTAACTTTATGATATCCTTCATAAATGGGTTTTAAATTCATAAGAATGTCTTTAGTATCTTTTTGATTTGGTGGTTCAATTATTATTTTTTGGAATCTTCTTTCTAAAGCGGTATCTTTTTCGATAAATTTTTTATATTCTTCAGTGGTGGTGGCTCCAATGCATCTTAAAGTTCCTCTAGCCAAAGCTGGCTTGAAGATGTTCGAGGCATCAATTGCGCCTTCAGCTCCACCAGCACCAACTAGCGTATGGATTTCATCGATAAATAAAATAATATCATCATTTTCTTCAATTTCTTTTAAAATTTTATGCATACGTTCTTCAAATTCTCCACGGTATTTTGTTCCCGCTACACTGCTTGCCATATCTAAACTGATAATTCGTTTGTTTTTTAAATTCATTGGAACATTTCCTTTGACAATCATATTGGCAAGTTCTTCAATAATGGCAGTTTTTCCAACTCCTGCTTTTCCTATTAATAATGGATTGTTTTTGGTTCTTCTAGATAATATTTCTAATATTCTAGTAATTTCTTTGTCTCTTCCAGTTACTGGGTCTAATTTCCCTTCAATGGCTTTTTGATTTAAATCTGTACCTAGTTCTTCTAGTAATAGTTTTTGTGACGCTTTTTTGACAATTAATCTAATTGTAAACTCATCATATAACCTATCAATATCTATCCCCATACCGATTAATATCCTAATTGCAACCCCTTCTCCTTCTTCTAGCATTCCGGAAAATAGGTGATTTATAGTTACGATGCCATCATTATTATCTTTTGCATCTAGGCAGGCATTTTCAATTATTCTTTTTAACAAAGGCGTGTATAAAAAATAATCGCTTTTTTTTGATCCTTTTCCAATTATTTTTAATATTTCTTTTTTAAAATTTTTATAATCTAATTTATATTCTTGGAGTTTTTCAGTTATTTCGTTTTGCGTTTTTAGTATTCCAAGTAAGAGGTGCTCGGAAGAAACATATGGGTGGTTCATTGTTTGCATTTCCTCTTTAGCAATAACTAAGACTTTTCTGGCTTCTTCTTCAAAATTGCTGAACATATTTTTCTCCTTTCTTTTATATTCTATGTTTATAGTGAGCATTAATAATATTTTTTAATCAACATTTTTTTCAAAAATAAAAACACATCATTAGAGATGTGTTTTATAAAGTATATACTGTTTTCAAATTTCTTACTGCAGCAACTGTTTTTGGAAAATTAATAATGACTAAGTTTGTTATTAATTCTTTTTGTTCTTTCTTTGTGTTAGATTCTAGTTGTGTATTTTTTTCTTCAATCTTTGTGTCAGAAATCACAGGCTTTTGAATAGGTTCGTTTGCCTTTGGAATAAGCGTTTCGATATTTGGACTTTCATTAATATTTGGCGTCATACTAGTTGTTTTAGATTCGGCACCAGGATATTCTGGTTTAAAATCTGTAAACGTTAAATCATTGTTAACAAATTTCGGCGTTGGTTGTTTTTTAACTTCTGGTCTCGGCCCTGGAACCCATGTTGGTTTTTCTTTAACCGGGATGATTTCTGGTTTTAATAAATCAGGTTTTTTCGATTCTAGTGGTGGCTTAGTTGGTTTTTCTGTTTTAATTATTTGTTTTTCTATAGGTTTTTCTTCAGGAACTAAAGGTTTCTTTATAATCTCTTTCGGCAGTTCAAGAGTTTCCACAGTTGTTTTTGGTATTGCCGCTTTTTTCTTTTGCTGCTGTTTGGTTATTTCTTCATTTAAATCTAATGGTGTTAATTTAACTTTTTCTATCAGTTTATTATTTAGTGGTTTTACTGATTTTTGTTTTGGTAGTTTAATTTCTGGTTGTTTGATACTAATTTCTTTTTTGTCGACAAGTTGTAAGCTTGGGTTGTCAGCGTGAGTTATATGTTTTTGTGGTCGCTGACGCATATCTAAATAATCGGTAACCTTATCGATACCATAAATTACTAGTAAGCTTATAATTTGAAGAGCAAATGTTCCCATAAGTAGTTGCATAAGTGTAAGAACATCTTTGCTTGAATATAAAGCGTTTTCTTCATATATATCAATTTCATTTACTTGAATTACAGTTAGTATTAGACAAAATAACATTTGAATTATAACAAAAGCAATTATATTGATTACTTTTCTAGATTTTGTAATATCTTTTTTTAAAAATGTTATTAGGGTAATTATTGCTGAAAGTATTTCAACAATGAAAAGCGTGATAAAATTTGGAAAGTATAAAGCCATAAATATAGCATCAATTACGTTATCAAATAAAGCAAATATGGTTGTGTTTCCGACAAAAAGAACTAGAACTAAGATGGCAATATATACTATTACAACAGCTTTTTTAGTTATTTTTTTGTTAAAGATTATTAATACTATTGGAAGCAATAAAATGCATATAAAAACGGGATGTGCGAGTATGTTTTGCCATAAGATGCCAAGTTTTTCAAAAAAACTTAATTGTTCCATACTCCCACTTCCCTTCTTTTACTAGCTTTATACTATCATAAACGAATTATTTGGTCAATTTGTTTTTAATTTTTATAAAAATATTATTAATGGCGTTTTTACCTAAGATTTCATCAATTGTCTTTGATTTATATGCGACTATAAAGTAAATTATGATGCCTATTATACCATAAATAACTATTTGAATTATGGCGATAAATCTGGATGTTGTGACATTTGGAATAAACACATTTAAAATCATTAAACTTACAACCATTATAGCGGTGCATAAAGCAACTTTTATTAGAGTTCTTAATGATTTTAGATAACTTATTTGTGTTTTTGTTTTGATTACTTTTAATAGTCCTAATGTACATACTGTGTCAATTATCATATTTAGAACAATTGGGGCATAATATGCTTCAATTCCGATATGGTTAAATAGATGCATCATTGGGACGTTTAAACAAATTTTGGCTAATACACTTAAGCCTAAAGCTGTTATGGTCTGTTTTGTATTATTCATTGTTTGATTGGTGTTTACAATAACGGAACATACCGCTAGTGGTATTTGTGATAAAATTAATACTCTGAAAATCGAAATGTTTAATTCATTATACCCATAAAATACTGTCCATACGTCTGAAGCCATGTAACTTATACCAACAGCAAGGGGTACAGTCACTAAAAGTAGTGTCTGAATTGCTTGATTAATTTTAGCGTTTACTTCTTTATAATTTTTGATGGTATAAGCGGCAGCGATAGATGGGATTAAACTCATAATTAATCCGGTTGCGATTGACATGACTATCATATTTAATTTACTACCCCAAGTAGCTAGTACGCTTAAAACGTTTTCACTTATGGCAGTTGTATAACCAATAGAGGCTAGTGACCTTACAACTGTGAATACATCGACCATTGTAAAGGCCGATTGTAAAACAGAAATTGCGACAAATGGTAAGGCATAGAATATTATTTTTTTAGTAATATCTTTAGTAGTTATTTTCTTTTCTACTTCAGTTATTTTGGCATCACGTTCTAACATTTTTCTGTTT
>JAFUBK010000035.1 GCA_017460245.1 Bacilli bacterium | reverse complement strand
TCTCTTATCATATTTCTCCTTTCATTTTGAAAAGCGCTTTTCAAAATGAAAGTATCACACCTTAAAATATATTACAAATGGTACTTTTACCTATTTTAAGCTATAATTTTATACCAATTTTTAAAATTATATAAAAACAATTTATTAATTTCACACACTTAACAAGCACCAATTTATTAAATTAGTACTTTTGGAAAAATTTATCAAGTTAAGTTTATAATTGTTTGCATCCATATGATTTTTCCTTTAACATTTTGCTCCCTTTATTTTAATTTTTGTTACTATTTAAATAATTTATTGTTTTTTTAAATGGCTCTATATTGTTTTTTCTTATTTCGTTTTGGTTAATTAATTCATTTATTTCATCTATTGAAAGCCATTTTACAGCTGCTACCTCTTCGGCTTGTAATGTTAAAGAGTTTATATCTAAATCTTTTTTTAAGTAATAGGTATCTATAAATACTTTTTTAAATATTGAACAATCAATATGCTTTATGTTTTCATTTTTTATATTTATCCCTAATTCTTCGTTTACTTCAGCAAGAATTGCATCATAGCATGTTTGACCAGATTTAACGTGTCCGCCAGTTGTTGCGATTACACTTCCTTTTTCTTTTGATGTTAATTGAAAAAGAAACTCTTTTTTACTATTTTGTATAAAGATTAAAACAATATTAATAAATCTTCCATCTGGTATATTTGGTTTTTTCCCGCTTTCTCTTATAATTGTCTGACCAGTTAAATTTTTACTTTCGTCGTATAAATCCATTAATTCCATTTAAATTCACCTCTTTTTATTGCTTCTAGTAATTCTAGTTCTTCCTTGGCTTCTTTTGTTTGTAAATAATTTGTTCTTAAATTTTTTAGTTTGGTTAAAAAAACTTAAGAGTTGCTTAAGTTCTTATAATACTCAAATATTTTTATGGCATTTTCTTTATTTTCTTTAAGAAGAATATCTGCATTTTCTTTGTTTATTTCTTTGAGCATGGCATATCTTGTTTGCTTATTTAAAAATTCATCATAAAGGTTAAAGTCTGGATTGCAGTCTAAAATTAGTTTTTCACCATCATATCTAAAAATTGGATAGTATCCACTTTTGGTGGCAAGTGATTGCATATTTATGCTTTCGCCCATACCACCTATTATTCCATGTGATATACAAGGACTATAAGCAATGATTATTGATGGTCCTTTATGTTTTTCGGCTTCTTCAAAGGCTTTTATGGTTTGCATCATATTAGCGCCTAAGCTTATCTGCGCTACATAAGTATTTGGATAACACATGGCAATTCTTGCTAAATCTTTTTTTGTTCCTTTTTTACCAGTTGCAGCAAATTTACTAATAGCGCCTTTAGGTGTTGCTTTTGAGGCTTGGCCTCCGGTATTTGAATATACCTGGCTATCTAAAACTAATATATTTATGTCATCACCGCTTGAAAGAATGTGATCAATTCCTGAAAATCCGATATCATAAGCCCACCCGTCGCCTCCTATGGCCCAGATACTTGGTTTTACGATATAGTTTTTGTATTCTTTTAAGAATGAGTGTTTATCATAATCAATGTTTTCGTATACTTTTTTAGTGACTTCAAAATCGTTTTGGTTATTAAGCCACATTTCGAATAGTGGGTCTTCTTTGTTTTCCATATAATTTATAATGTGCTTTTTGCCGTGTTCATAACCCATTACAATTCCATAACCAAATTCGGCATTGTCTTCGAACAAGCTATTAGCCCAAGGTATTTGATAAGGGATAGTTGGCATTGATGCCCCGTAGATTGACGAACAACCTGTGGCATTGGCAATTATTAAGTGATCTCCAAACATTTGAGTAAGTAATTTTATGTAAGGTGTCTCGCCACAACCAGCGCATGCACCGTGGAAAGCAAAGCGTGGATTTTTAAACTGTGTTCCTTTTATTGTTCCTTTAAATAGATTTTTTTCTTTTACATTATTTACTAAGTAGTCAAATTCTTCATCGTATACGTAATTTTCAGAGTTTAATGCTTTTATACCTTTTTTACCTGGACATGTTTTTATACAAACGCCGCATCCTGTACATTTATCTTTAGCTATACCTACTATGAAATAATGATTATTTGGAGCTATGGCTTTCACACATTTTTCTTTGATGTTTTGTGGCATGCTTTCATATTCTTTTTCATCTAATAAGAAGGTTCTTATTACGCCGTGAGGGCAAACTAATGAGCACATTCCACACTGAATACAATAATCACTATTCCATTTTGGAACAGTATCACTTATGGCTTTAACTGGCGGCAGGGTATATTTTACGGTTCCATCTATCATTTCGTTAAAATCTGATACTTTGAGGCCATTTCCTTCTCTTTTAGAGATTGTTTCATAGATGTTTTCAGTTTTAAAATTTAAGTCCCTACTTTCTTGATCAAGGGTTACTTGTTTTAAATAGTCTTTGGCTTTTTGGATGCCTTCGATGTTGGCTTCTACTACTTTTTTTCCTCTTTTTGAAAATTTGGTTTTAATAAATGTTTCCATTTGTTTTAAAGCATTATCATAATTGATAAAATCCATAAGTGATAAAAGTGCACTTTCAATTATCATACTTATTTTTCTACCTAAGCCAATTTTCTCTGATAAGCTTCCGGCATTTATCATATATACTTTTATGTTTTTATTTATTAATATTTGTTTATATGGATTTAATGATTTTAGAAATTCTTTTTCATTTTTATTTGTATTTACGATTAATGTGCCGTTTTTGCTTATATTGGATATAGCATCAAATTCTTCTAAGTATGTATCTTTTGAGATAACAATGAGTTTAGGGTTTTTGATAAAGTATGAAGATTTTATGTAGTCATCTGAAAATCTTAGGTGGCTTACGGTTACGCCACCTGATTTTTTGGAATCATATTCAAAATATCCTTGAACACATTTACCTTCTACTCCGGCTATTTCAATAATTGATTTCGAAGCACTTACCATACCATCACTGCCATAGCCATAAATTAGATATTCCAAAGAGTTTGAAATGTTTATTTCTTCATATGGTAAGCTTAGGTGAGTAACGTCATCATTAATACCTATGGTAAAACTTTTTTGAAGAGTGTCTAAACTGTCAAATATGGCTTTAATCATTCCTGGTGTTGTATCTTTTGAAGAAAGTCCATATCTTCCTCCTACTATTTGAATATTTTTATCTTTTAAGGCATTTACAATATCTAAATATAAAGGTTCTCCATTACTTCCAGCTTCTTTGGTTCGATCTAAAACAGCAATTTTTTTTGTGGTTTCTGGAAGAGAGTTAAGAAGATGTTTTACGCTAAAGGGACGATATAAATGAACTTCTATTAAACCTATTTTACCTTTTAAATGATCTATTGTTTCTTTTATTGTTTCGCATACTGATCCCATAGCTACTATTACTTTTTCGGCATTCTTACTTCCATAATAATTAAATGGCTTATAATTTGTTTTGGCAAGATTATTTATTTGATCCATATAATATTCTACATTATCTATGGCTTTATCGTAATATTTATTTCTGGATTCAGTTATTTGAAAATAAATATCTCCATTTTGGTTTGTCCCTCTAGTTACAGGATTATTAATATTTAAGGCTTTTTGTCTAAATTTATTTAAAGCTTCTTTGTCTAATAAATTTTTGATTTCTTTTTCTTCTAAAATATTTATTTTACTTAGTTCATGACTTGTTCTAAAGCCGTCAAAAAAATGCATAAACGGAAGTGATGACTTTATGGCAGCTAAGTGAGCGATTAGTCCTAAATAGTAAGCATCTTGCACTGAGGAAGACGCAAGCATACAAAAGCCTGTCATCCTTGTGGCATAAATGTCCTGATGATCACCAAAGATACTTAATGCATGGGTAGCTAGGCTTCGTGCGGCTACATGCATTGTACATGGAAGCATTTCACCAGCTATTTTGTACATATTAGGAATCATTAAAAGCAAACCTTGACTTGATGTGTATGTGCTTGTGAGAATTCCGGCTTGTAACGAACCGTGAACCATTCCGATAGCACCGGCTTCACTTTGCATTTCGATTACTTTTACGGGATTACCAAAAATATTTGTTTTTCCATTACTTGCCCATTTATCTATGGCCTCTGGCATTGGACTTGATGGCGTTATCGGATAAATTCCAGCAACTTCGGTAAAGTTGTACGAAGCATTTGCACATGCTTCATTTCCATCTACTATTATTTGTTTCATTTTTTCACCTCTATTTATAGATACCCTACACTTTTATGTAGGGTATTTTTAATTTGTTTTTTCTGTAAAATAACCTGGTGTTCCTGCTTTATCTATTCTAGCATATGTTTTATCTTTGTACATTGAAGTAAATGGTGTATTATTTCCTCCTACAAGTTTAGTATCATTGAAAAACATTTCATTGCTTTCAGTAACATTGGTAGTTATGAATTTTTTTGACGCATATATGGTTTTTAAATTAGAGTTGCCATTAAACATACTTGTCATATTTGTTACGTTTAATGTATTAAATCTACTTAAATCTAAAGTTGTTAAACTTGTATTATATGCAAACATATGAGACATAGTTTCTACTTTGGATGTATCCCATTTTTTACCAAATATTATTTCTGATAACAATGGAGGATCATTAAGGTCCATATGGAATACTCCATACATTTCTGTCACGTTGCTTGTATCAAAACTACTTAGATCAAGTGAAGTTAGTTTGTTACAAGCATTAAACATTAAACGTATAGTTGTTACTTTAGACGTATTAAAATTGCTTAAATCAATAGCTGTAAGACTTTTACATTCTCTAAACATTTCTGTCATATTTGTTACGTTTGAGGTATTAAAACTACTTAAATCTAAACCAGTTAGACTATAACATTTTTCGAACATACTATCCATTGAAGTAACTTTGCTTGTGTCAAAGCTATTTAAATCTAAGGATTCTAGATTTTCACAAGTGTTAAACATACCGTTCATAGTTGTAACGTTAGAAGTATCATATCCACTTAAATCTAGTGAAGTTAAGCTTGTACAATCTCTAAACATGCTTGCCATGCTTGTTACTTTTGTTGTATCAAGATTTGTTACATCTATAGACGTTACGTTTTTAAAGTCTTTAAATAAACTTGAAGAATTTTCGTTGGCTATAACGCCTCCATTACCTCCAATATAAAGTTTGTTGTTGTCAATCCAAGCCATTACAGATCCATCATTATATTCAGATACATCTATTCCGGTTATTCCATCTGGAATATTATCTACTACTTCTATTGAAGTAACTGATAGTTTATAATCAGTCATTTTTTCTTGAAAATCAGGGCCTGATGTAAATAATGGTCCTATTTCGTCAACGGCGCTATTAGGGTTGCCTTCGCAGTCATTTTCATTTACATAGATAACTGAATAAGCGTAATCGTTTCCACTGCTTGTGCTTATTTTTACAAACGAATCCATATTATATTGGTTGGTAGTTAAAGGGTTTTTAAGGTTATCATCAAGATAACCTTGACTTTTTAATTCACTTATTTTGATTTTAGCGTTTTTCTTTGTACCAGTTGGCAAACTTGATGGATTATCTATACTCCATGTTTTAGCGGCTTCAATTATAATTTTTTCTTGAGATAAACAGGTTTTGTGACGTGAATTTTTAATACTGGCATCGACAGATACAAAGACAATAGTTGAAATGATACCAAGTATAATAATTGCGCCTAGTACTTCCACTAGTGTAAAACCCTTTTTCATAGTTCACCTCTTATTTTTTCAATTTGGTTTTTGTAATTATCACTGTTGGTTATAAATGAACCTATTACAGCAATATCGGCACCTTTTATTTTATTTATTGTTTGATCATTGATACCCCCATCAACTTCTATTTTATAATTTAGTTTATTTATATTTCTTATAATATTTAATTGATTTATCTTTTCTGAAATATCGATAAATTCGTGTCCACCCTTGCCGGGAAATACTGACATTACTAGGACCAAATCAATTTTATTTAGGTACTCTAAAATTGATCTTACTGCAGTATTAGGATTAATTGCAAGACCCACTTTTATTTTAAATGATTTTATATAGTCTATCGTTTTGTTTATGTCATTAGTTGCTTCATAATGAAATGTAATATAATCTGGGTTTAATTCTTTATACATATCTACATAATTATATATATCTTTAACCATTAAGTGAATATCCTTTGGTTTGGTAATGAGTTTATCAAGTTCTTGCATTTGACTAAAGTCTATTGTTTTGTTTTCAACAAAAATACCATCCATAACATCATAATGCATACCATCGGAAACTTCATTTAACTTTATTACATTATTTTTTTCATTTTGAATTTTTAAAAATGATGCATGTATTTTCATAATATCATTCCTTTACTTTATATGGGTCTGTTTGTGTTCCCTTAGCAGATGTTAGTTCTAAATCTGATGATAAATAGAAAGTTGGATAGACAGCATATGAATAATACGGATAATTACTATATACTTCCCCTGAACAACTGTTAATCATCCAAACTCTAGCTGAATTATCGGCGTCTGGATTAATCGCCCACATTGTCTTTAATAAATAATTTGAATTATTACTTTCACACTTGTTTTTAATAGTTGATGTTGTATAATCATGAACACTATTACACTCTGAATTGTTACTTGCTTTAATAAAATCGGTAACATTTATAAGGCCAATTTTGCCTTGCCAAGTTTGACTTTTCTCTTGATTAGTATCTTGAATTATTGTTTGTGCATTGGTATTCGAAAGTGCGCCAACATACCAAGTATTATCAATTATATATTTAGTTATGTTAGAATCTAATTGCTCATACCATTCTTGATTTAAAAATGTATTTAAGTCTGGGGTTTGTAACCAGGCACTGATGAAATTTGTAAGATTTGGGCTTGGCACTCCATGTCCACCGCTACAGTCAGCTAAATATATTTTATTTTTGATAGTGTATGTTTTTTGATCGTCTTTTTGACTTACTGACGGCGTTAGATCAACTTCATCACCAGCATCAAAACTTTTATTTCCTATAGAGCTATTGGTAATTACTTTTAATGAGCCATCTTTTTCTATAGCAATTATTCGATATAGGTCACTACCTAATTTTATATAATTACAAGGATTGTTACCTTTATAAATATATCTTCCTGCTTCTATTGAATCTTCTTCTAAATTACCATCACACTCTGAAACTTCAGTCGAATCAATTTTTGGAATTAATATGTTAGATGGGCTGTACTGTGATTGGCAATTGTTTTGAGTATAAAAGGAATAATTTTTAGTTCCATTTTCAGCAATGGTAATTTTAACACTTTTTAAAGAATCATTTAATTTTTCGCTTTTACCTTTAGAATTTACATATTCTTCGGTCAATTTTCCTTCGTCTATTAAAGTTTTAGTTGATATGCAGTGATTTGTGTTTGGATAGTCTTCTTGATGATCTGATAGATATAAATTTGCAGCTTGTTTTATCATTTGTTTTTGAACACTGTCAATATCTTGATTTTTACTTTTTATTTGATTAATAACATCTGGAGCGATTAAAAGTAATATTAGTCCAAGAATAGCTACTACGGCGATTACTTCAGCTAGTGTAAAAGCTTTTTTATTCATAATATCATTCCTTTATAAATGTTAAATAATTGTCATATCTAGATTTTAAAATATCTCCGGAAGCTAGATGTTTTTTTATTGAACAGTTATCTTCTTTATTGTGCATACAATCACTATATTTACAATCTTGACGATAAAGGTTAAATTCAACTATACTATCTCTAATATCTGCAGGGCTCATATCTTCAAATTCTAAAGCTGAAAAGCCAAGAGTGTCTGCAACTAGCCCACCATATATTTCTAATAATTCTGTGTGCCTAGTAGTGTGTTTTCCTCTATTTAACGCTGATGATATTTCTCCTGTTTTTAAATTCAAGTTTTTATCTAAGTTATTTAAAAGTGTGCTTTTACCGGCTCCGCTTTGACCTGTGAAAACACTTACTTTGTTTTTGAATATTTTTTTGATTTTTTCTAGTTCATAATTCATATATACATCATAACCTATCTTTTGATAATACTTAAAACAAGGTTCTAATTTATTAAACTCATCTTGGGTAAGTAAATCACTTTTGGTAAAAATTATTATTGGTTTTACATTGTTAAATGTTGTTATAGCAAGTAGTTTATCTAAAAGATTACTATCAAATTCTGGGCGTTTTAAACTTGTAATAATGATTGCTTGATCAATGTTAGCTATTTTTGGTCTTTTTAATTCATTTATTCTAGGTTTAATTTCTAATATATAGTTATTTTCTCCATCAATGGTTACAAAATCGCCAACTAGAGGAGAAATTTCCATATTACGAAATCGTCCTCTAGCTTTGCAAACTAATTCTTGGTTTTTGGTTTTTACAGTATAATCATTGCTGATTTGTTTAGTTATTCTTCCTTCCATAAGCTATTACCTATTTTCTTCAGTTTCTGTAGTTTGTTCTTTGACTTCTTCTTTTTTTGGTTCATTTTTAACTACAGTTATTTTTACGGATGCCCCTTTAGATACTTTGGTTCCAGCCATCATATTCTGATAAATGATTGTTCCGTTTTCTTTCGATGTGTCTTCTTGGTAAGTAACATCCAATGATAAACCATTTTCTGTACAGAAGTTCTTAACATCAACTAAAGTATAACCTTCTTTAGCAAAATCTGGATAAGTTGCGTAAATGTTTGGAATTGTTAGGGTAATTACATCACCTTTGTCTAATTTTTCTCCGGCTTTAACGTCTTGACTTAAAATAATATTTTCTTCAGCTCCACTTTCGCCATCAATATCTTTGGTTTCTGTTTCAACTTTTAGTCCTAAAGCTTCTAGTTTGGCTTTTATTTCATAATAGTTTTTATTTGTATAATCTTCAATCTTTATTTTTTTGCTACCTTTGGAAATTGTTAGTGTTATTTTTGAGCCTTTTTTAATTGTCCTTCCTGCTTCAGGGTCAGTTACTATAACCCTATCTTTTTTAACGTCGTCTGAATATTGTTTTTTTGTTTTATTTGCGACATCAAAGCCTTTTTTTTCTAACGTTGTCTCAGCTTTTTCAACTGTCATATTGGAAACGTCTGGAACTTTTATTGATGGTTTGGAAATAAATTTTGGATAAATAAAGAAAATAAATAATAAAGCAAAAACTAAAATAGCAGCAATTGTTGATAAAATTATTACTAATTTATTTAGCTTTTTTTCTTTTTTCTTTTCTTCTTTTATTTCGTTTTTTTCACTTCTTGTTTCTTTTATTTCTAAGTCATCGTCAAAGTTGCTTTCTGGGTATTCGTAAACGACCCTAGCTTCGTTAAAACGATCTTTATCTAACACAGTTTTTAAATCATTATGCATTTCTAAAGCACTTTCATAACGGTTTTTTGGATTTTTGGCACATGACTTTAAAATAACATTTTCTATTGATTGTGGGATGTCAGGATTAGCTTCAGTAAGATGAGGTATTGGCTCTTTTAGTTGTTTGATGGCTACTTCAACTGGACTGTCACCTTTAAATGGTACTTTCCCTACAACTAGTTCATACATTAAAATACCAAGTGAGTAAATGTCACTTTGGATGGTAGCTGTAACTCCATTAGCTTGTTCTGGTGGGAGATAATAAACTGTTCCCATTACACTATTGGTTTGTGTAAGTTCGTTACTATTTAACTGGGCAGCGATGCCAAAATCCATTATTTTTACGCGTCCATTTTCAAGAATGATGACGTTTTGTGGTTTTATATCTCTATGAATTATGTAACTTTCATGAGCTTTGGCAATGGCTGAAGTAAGCTGAAGCATAATATCTTGAACTTCTGGCAGTGTTAAGGCGCCACGTTTTTTTATAAGTTGTTTTAATGTTTTGCCTTCAACATATTCCATAACGATAAAGTATTTGCCATCGTCTTCACCAACGTCATATACTTCGACGATGTTTGGGTGACTTAAAGAACTGGCAGAAATTGCTTCTCTTTGAAATCTTCTTACAAATTTTTCGTCTTCAGCTAAGTCCCCTCTTAATACTTTAACAGCTACCCTTCTTCCTAAAATGGTATCATAGGCTAAATAAACATTGGCCATTCCACCTTCGCCGATGGAACAAATTATTTCGTAACGATCATTTATTCTTTGTCCTTTACTTATCATAATTAATTGCCTCCTTTTTCCAAATACGCTACTGAAATATTATCAGTTCCCCCTCTATTGTTGCTTTTTTGAATTAATTTTTGTAATTTTTCATCAATTGTTAAATCACTATTTAAAACTTTTTCAATTTGCTGTGTTTCTAGCATATTGGTTAGTCCATCACTACATAGCATAATGCCATCAACAGCAGTTTCGATATCAAAAACATCCATTTCAACAGTCATATTAGCCCCTAAAGCACGCATAAGAACGTTTTTACGAGGATGATTTTTAGCTTCTTCTTCGGTAAGTTCTCCTGATTTTACTAAAAGATTTACTAAGGTGTGGTCAGATGTAATTTTATATAGTTTGTTATCTTTTACAACAAAACCTGAAGAATCACCAATATTTCCAAATAACAAAAAGTCGTTTGTTAAAAGGGCCATTACAATAGTTGTCCCCATTCCCATACTTTCAGGATTCTCTTCTGTATATCTATAAAGAAGGACATTCGCTTCGCTGACTATTTCTTTTAAAAAGGCGATGGCATCTTCTTTATTACCGACTGTACCGGTAGCCATAAAACGTTTACCAATGTTGGTTATAGCAATTGACGATGCAATTTCTCCTCCTTTGTGTCCACCCATGCCATCAGCAACAGCCATTAAAATTTCGCCACTATTATTTTTGACGATTGTTACAGAATCTTCATTGTGATCCCTTACCATTCCCGGATCTGTTAAATATGAATATTGCATTATATTCCCTCCTCATAATTACTTCTTAATTGCCCGCAAGCAGCGGATACTTCGCCACCAAATTCTTTGCGAATTGTAACGTTGATTTTATTTTTCTTTAAAATGTCATAAAATTTCATGATGTTTGCTTTATCGGTCTTTTTAAACTGAATATGACTTGTTTCATTGTATGGTATTAAATTTACATAAGCGTTTAGGCCTTCTAGTAAATGTGCGAGCTGTTTGGCACAATTTTCGCTATCATTTACACCAGATAGCATTATATATTCAAAAGTTACTCTTCGGTTTGTTTTTTTGATGTAATATTTCACAGCATCGATTACGTCATTTATCTTATAGACTTTATTTATTTTCATCAATTTATTTCTTAAATCATCATTTGGAGCGTGCAGGCTTATAGCGAGATTTACTTGAGTCTTTTAACCTGCAAACTGCCTTATTTTTGGAACTATCCCGCAAGTTGAAACGGTTATATGTCTTGCGCCAATATCTATTCCTTTACCATCATTTATTATTCTTATAAAAGTCATAACGTTGTCATAGTTATCAAAAGGCTCGCCTATTCCCATTAAGACAATATGTGATATTCGTTTATCTAAATCTTTTTCAATTAGTAATATTTGGCTAACCATTTCACCTGGAGTTAAGCTTCTTTTTTTCTTTCTTCTTCCACTTTCACAAAAGGCGCACCCCATATTACATCCTACCTGAGTAGACAAACATAAACTTATTCCATAATCATGAATCATAACTACGGCTTCTACATTTGATTTATCGGATAGTTCAAATAAGTATTTGTAAACTCCTTTACCATCTTGTCTTAAGATCAATTTAGGAAAAGTTATTTTATAATCTTCTTTTAATTTATCAATTATTTCTTTTTTGATGTTAGACATATCTTCAAACGAAGTTATTCTTTTTTTATAAAGCCAATCATATACTTGACTTGCTTTGAATTTTTTTTCGTTTATGTTTTCAAAATATGTTTCTAATTGCGTTAAAGTCATTCCATAAATATCCATAGTGTTCCACCTTATATAATTATACCAAAAAATAGAAAAAAATAATAGAAATCTCTATTATTTTTATGATGTTTTTATTTATTTTCTTTTTCATATAACATTTTGTATATTTTAAAGGTGCTGTTTTGTTTTTTGTATATAGCTAGTTCTGTCCCAAAACTATCTAAAAACAAAACCTCTTCATAGTTATAATTTAATTTTTGACCGTTTAATATTTTAAATTTTTCTTCTTCATCTACAGTTATTTGAGGCATATCTAAAACGTCTTTTATTTTTTTTACATCTTCGTTTGAGACCTCTTCAATTGTTTTAGACTGATTTAGGGTAAATTTACCTTGACTAGTTCTAATTAGATTACTCATTGTTCCATAAGTATTTAAATATTTAGCAATATCTCTAATAAGGCTTCTGATGTAAGTTCCTTTACTGACTGTTACTTTAAACTTTATATGGGTTTTATTATCTTTGATTTTATAATCTTGTAAAGAGATATCGTATATTGTTACTTTTCTTTTAGGAAGTTCTATTTCTTTGCCGCTTCTGGCATATTCGTATAGTTTTTTGCCATTTATTTTGACAGCCGAATATTTTGGAACTTCTTGATCATAGGAACCTTTAAAATGATTTAAGGCTTCTAATACTTTTTCTTTAGAAATAATTGTTTCTTTTTCTATTATTGTTTTACCTGTTATATCTAGAGAAT
>JAFUBK010000034.1 GCA_017460245.1 Bacilli bacterium | reverse complement strand
TCAGGTAAATAAAAATGTTTCTGCCTCGAGCCACCAATTCCATAACCAAATAAACCTCCAGGCCCTATCGAATAAAGAGACTGAATAATTTGAAAAACGCTACCTAAAGGATCTTCCCAAGGATTTAAAAAAGAAAGAATTCTTTTTAGTCTATAAGGTGCGGCCACAATCAAACCAGCAATGCCACCAATTCCAAGTAATCCAAGTTTTAAAAAAAACTTAACATCAACTCCCGAAACAAATAAAAGCCCAATCACACTCATAACAAGTATTAATCCCGTACCAAAATCTGGTTGTAACATAATAAGGCCAAAAATAACTAAAGTAAGAAAAAGTATTGGCAAAACACCTTTCTTAATATTACCAATAGTTTTTCCGTTCTTATACAAATATTTACTAGTAAAAATAATCATAGCCAGTTTCATAAATTCAGAAGGTTGAATTCCAAAAGATCCAATACCAAACCAACTTTTACTACCATTTCTTTCCGTCCCAAAAAGAAGCACCAAAACTAGCAAAACAAAACACACAATAAATATCTTATTTGCGTATTTATAATAATTTTCAAAATTAATCTTACTAACATAAAACATTAAAATAATACCAACAATTAAAAACAGGCCTTGACTTTTAACATATTTAAAAGCATCATCAAACTTATAGTCTGCCCATATATATGAAGATGAATAAATCATTAAAAGTCCAAAAACAGAAAGCAAAATAATTGTAATACATAAGGTAATATTCATTTTTTTCACAATATCACCCCATAAGTTAAAGCAATTACCGAACAAATCATACCAATAATCCAAAACAATTTAACAATAGTTACCTCTTTCATCCCAACTTTTTCAAAACTATGATGAATTGGTGTCATAAGAAAAAATCTTTTTCCAGTTAACTTATAATAAACAATTTGAATAATACAGCTTAAAGTTTCTATAACAAAAACAAGCCCGATAAGTATAAGTAAAACTTCATGTCTTGTCATAATTGCATAAGCTCCAAGTCCTGCTCCCAAAGCAAGAGACCCAGTGTCCCCCATAAATACCTTAGCTGGATATTTATTAAAAAGTAAAAAGCCACATAAACAACCTACCAAAACAAAAGCAATAACCGTAATATCTTCATATCCATCAAGCCACCCCGTTTTTGAAGCAATAATACCGAAAGTCAAATAGGCAATAATTGAAAGACCACAGGCAAGACCATCAAGTCCATCAGTTAAATTAACCGCATTACTACACGCTACCAAAACAAACAAAATAAACAGTCCATATAAAAAACCAATATTTAACTTAAAATCTAAATAATGAATCCAAAGTAACGGCTCATTACCGCCTTTCATAAACAAATAGAAAAAAACAATTGCCACAAAAATTTGTAAAATAAGTTTCTGACCTCTAGACAAACCATTATTATTGTGTTTTTTAACAATAAGATAATCGTCAATAAAACCAATCACCATATAACTAAACAAAGTAAAAATAATAATTAGCAAAGTATAACTAAAATTAATTTTATCAAGCCAAACCAAAATAAAAGTTATAAGCATAACAGGGAAAATAAAGATTAATCCTCCCATAGTTGGTGTTCCTTCTTTAAGCTTATGTGTCTCTCTTAAATATACACTAACACTTTGTCCGGCTTTTATTTTTCTTAAAATAGGAAGTAAAAGTAGCGCAAAAAAGATAGAAACTACAAATCCTAACGTTAACGCAAGCAAAGATTTAATAAGCATACTTTAACCCCCTAACTTGTAAACAACCTAACTGTTTCCCCTTCATATATCCTCTCACCTGCTGAAGGAGACTGATGAATAACAATTTCACCAGAGCCCTCAACAACAACATTAAATGAGGAAAGTTCTTTTTTCGCATCATTTATATTTTTATTAACAACATCACTAACAATCACATACTTTCTATCAGGATACTGCCATTCTTTTTCCATTCCACCACTAGGTTTAGAAATGTTTAATGCTTTTGCCGCGTCAATCAAAACAGCTTTTGCCGGCGGCCCAGCAATAACCCCACCATATTGTTTAACACCTTTAGGATTATCAATTGCCATATAAACAACAACCTTCGGGTCATTAGCTGGCAAAAAACCAATAAATGATAAAATATAATTGTTGTATAAATATTTACCATTAGAAACCTTTTGGGCCGTACCAGTTTTACCACCAACCCTCCAACCATCAATATATGCAGTTCTTCCAGTACCATTAGATACTACACTTTCCAAAGCATATCTCACTTTTTCGCTAGTTTCCATACTAATAATACTTTTACGAACCACCATTTTTTTAGTTTTTTTTATAACTATATTAGTTTCAGGTTCATTAATACTTTTAACAATATAAGGTTTATACAAAGTTCCACCATTAATTGCCGCCGATACCGCTGTAACTTGTTGTATAGGAGTAACTGAAACACCTTGGCCAAAAGCCGTTGTCGCAAGTTCTACCGGTCCTACTTTATCTAAAGGAAAAAGTATACCACCAGATTCTCCATTTAAATCAATACCAGTTTTAGAACCAAATCCAAACTTTTTAATATATGTAAATAAACTTTCTTTACCAAGTCTTTGACCCAAAACAACAAAGCCTGGATTACAAGAATTCTCAACAACCTCTAAAAAAGTTTCTTGACCATGACCACCTTTTTTCCAACAGTGTAAAGTCGCATTCTCAACTTTAATAGATCCGCCATCGTAAAATGTATCCTTTTCTAAATCAACTTTGCCCTCTTGTAAAGCAGCAGCTAAAGTAATAATTTTAAAAGTAGAACCAGGTTCATAAGTCGCCCATATAGGTAAATTACGATTTATCTGTTCTGTAGAATACTTTTGATAATTATTAGATGAAAAATTAGGCCTAGCAGAAATTCCTAAAATAGCCCCACTGTTTGGATCCATCGCAAGACCAACTACCCTATCAGGATTATACTTAGTAACCGCATTATCTAATTCCCTTTCAATAGAAGCTTGAATATCCTTGTTAATAGTAAGAGTAATATTCATACCATTTTGAGGCTTTTCATACACTTCAGATAATTTAAGCCTATTTCCTTTAGCGTCGCTATAATACTTAATCGCCCCATCTTTTCCTGTCAAATAATCATCATACATAAGTTCAAGACCACTTAATCCTTGATTATCTATTCCAACATATCCTAAAGTATGTGCCATATAAGTATCATACGGATAATATCTTTTAGATTCTTTTACCAAATAAACACCATTTAATTTTAAATTTCTTATTTTATCCGCAACTTCATAAGAAAGTCTCCTACCCTCAGGGTGAACCCTTTCAATAGAAGTTTTTTTATTAACATGCGTAGCCATTTTTTCTTCAGGAACATTTAAAATTAAAGCAAGTTTTTTTGTAACTAAATCCTTATTTTTAATTTGATTAGGTATTAAAACAAGTGATGTAGTTGTAATATTATCAGCCAGTACATTACCATTAACATCATATATTAAACCTCTGTCAGCTTTAACAGGCAAATTTCTACTCCACAAATCCGAAGCAAGTTTATTTAACTTTTTATAATCAATAACCTGTATATAAAAAATCTTTCCAATTATAATAACAAACAAAAAAATGATAGATACAAGTACTATTTTCATACGTCTATGAATATCTTTAAAGAACATATAGTTTCACCACTTAATTATATGAAAAACGATTTAATTTATTAAAATAAAAAGAGCTAAAAAGCTCTTAATAATCTATTCTTCTTTTTTCATCTTATCAATAAATTCATCTTGAACAACTTCAACAGTAATTGGCGTTTTATCCTCTTCAGTATTAAATTTTCTATGACTTTTTTCAGCCTCTTCCTCATGAATTAAAACATTATAAGCAATTTTACCAACCAAAGTCTTTGGAAGTTCATCTCTAAATTCATACTCATAAGGCCAAGAATATCTAGCCAAATTTTTTTCACAATGTTTTCTAATAGAATCCAAAGTTTCCTCATTTGCTTTAGCCGGATCATTTAAAACAACAAACGCTTTAGCCACTTGAACCTTATAAGGATGATCAATTCCAATAACACAACTCATCAAAACATCATCGTGTCCATCAATAACATTTTCAATATATCCCGGATACAAACAATAACCAGAAGACACAATCATTCTCTTAATACGCTGTTTAAAATAAATAAAACCATCCTTATCCATAAGTCCTTGATCTCCGGTGTGTAACCAAACAAGCCCATCTTTATGTTTTCGCAAGGCTTCCTTAGTCTCCTTCTTACTTTTATAATAGCCACTCATAACAGTTGGACCATTTATAACAATTTCCCCTTCTTCACCATAAGGAACTTCCCTTTCAGTATTGGGTTCAACAATTTTATATAAAGTATCTGGATAAGGCACACCAATCGAACCTACACGATAATATTTTTCAGGAGTTAAACAAGAAGCTGATCCACATTCCGTAAGACCATATCCTTCTCTAACCTGAATATCAGCACCGTGATCTTTAAAGAAATCATCAATTTTCTTTTTAAGTTCAATTGATAAAGAATCTCCACCGGAAATTGCACATTTTAAATAAGGCATCCTATAATTAACCATACTCTTGTTTTTAAGTAACGCTTCATATAAAGTTGGCACTCCTACAATAACATTAGGTTCATATCTTTTAAGTAACTTATCAAATGTTTTTGCACTAAACTGTGGCACTAATATAGAAGTTCCACCAAAATACTGAACCGTATGAATACAAACGCCTAAACCAAAACCATGAAAAATTGGCATAATAGCTAAAACTTTATCCTTTTCCTTTAAATTAGCACACGCTTCAAAAGACTGCATAGCTAAAGCATTCAAATTCAAATTAGTAAGTTCGACTCCTTTAGGTTCCCCACTAGTTCCACCAGAATACAAAATAGCCGCAATATCTTTACCTTTAAAATCATCTTCAATTTCTTTAGTATAAGACTTACCAAGTTTAATAAAATCTCCCCATCTAAGCATTATATCTTTCTTAAAAGCATAAGCATTCAAAACATTTTTAGTCATTTTATAAATGTTCATCGCCTTATATGCAACGCTTAAATATGCCGGCATTGAATCAGCCGCACTTACTACAATAATCTTTTTTACTTTGGTTTTATCTATTACATTAATAATTTTATCACAAGCAACATCTATACAAACTACATATTTACTATTTGTTCTTCTAATAAAATTTTTAATTTCATTTTCGCCAGATAATGGATGAATTAAATTAGAAATTGCCCCGATCTTATTAATCGCATAAAAAGCAATAATAGCTTCCGGAGTATTTGGCATACATATACTTATAATATCTTTATGTTTAATACCAAGTGCTTTAAAAGCTCGCGCTGCCTCATCAATTTGTTTTAAAAATTCATGATAAGTCTTTTTAGTACCATAATAATCATAACTATAATTAGTCAAATGTTTAGAAGACGTATATTCAATTAACTTATACAAAGAAAAATCAGGATATTCTAAATGTTTTTGAACTCCATCATAGTATTCATACCACGGAGTTTTTATAGATTTTTTCATTTCTTCACCTCATATTACTTTTTGCTACCGTAAGCATTAGTTTAATTCTATTAACTTGATTAGTATGACTTGCTCCGGCATCATAATCAATTGCCACAATATTAGATTCAGGATATAAATTTCTTATTTTTTTAATAACTGATTTACCAACAATATGATTAGGTAAACAAGCAAACGGCTGAACACATACAATATTAGGAACCCCAGTTTCAATAAGTTCAACCATTTCTGCCGTTAAAAACCATCCTTCTCCAGTTTGATTTCCTAAGGATAAAATTCCATCGACATTAGAAGCAAGCTTGTAAATATCTGTAGTAGATCTATATCTAGTATTTTCAAGTTTATTTTTAATTGGTTTTTCATAATTATCAAGGATTTTAAGAATAACTTTACAGACGCTTGCAATGCCTTGCCCTTCTTTAAGAAGTTTAGCTTTTTCAATGTTGTTATAAACGCAATATTTTATAAATCCCATAAGTTCAGGAACAACAACTTCAACACTTTCACTTTCTAATTTTTTAACTAAATTATCATTACCAAAGGCATGATACTTAATTAGTATTTCTCCAACAATTCCAACTTTCGGTAATATTTTTGTTTTAATTTCAATATCATTAAATTCATCAAT
>JAFUBK010000033.1 GCA_017460245.1 Bacilli bacterium | reverse complement strand
AGTATAAAGGAGTTAAATATAAGGAAGGTTACTATGAATCTTTATTAGTTACTTTAGGTAAGGGAAAAGGAGATAATTGGTGGTGCGTTTTATTTCCACCTTTATGTTTAATTGAAGCAGATGAAAGTAGTGATGTTCAGTATAAATCTTTTGTGAAAGAATGAATTGATAAGTAATTATAAGTATATAAATACTTTTTTTTAATATAATTTACTGAGGGATTATATGAATTTACTTTTGATTTTTATAATTGCAGTAAGTTTAAGTATGGATGCTTTTTCTTTATCTTTAGCTTATGGAACTTTATCTATTTCGGTTAAAGAAAGATATTTTCTTTCTACTCTTGTTGGGGTGTTTCATTTTTTTATGCCAATTATTGGAAATATGATTGGAAACAGAATATTTGAACTTTTTAAATTTGATCCAGATTTTTTAGTTTTTATTATTTTATGTTTTATTGGTATTCAAATGGTTTTTCAATCTTTTAAAAATGAAAATGTTAAAAGACTTAAATTTTTTGAATTTTTCTTTTTTGCTTTTGCGGTTAGTATTGATAGTTTTTCTGTTGGTATTGGACTGTTTAATATTACAAAAAATTATATAATTTCGGCTTTTGTTTTTTCTTTGTGTAGTTTTCTTTTTACTTATTTTGGATTGTTATTAGGTAATAAAATCAAAAAATCGGTCGGTAAAATTTCAACTGTTATTGGAGGGGCTATTTTAATAATTATTGGACTATTTTATTTGGTTTAACGTCAAAAACATGTAAATAAATTATTCTTTTTACAGTCGAAAAAAAAGTGAATTTTGATTTTTTTTCGAGTTTAGACTGAAAAAGTTGTAAAATAATGCCATTTTGTGTAATAATGTGATTAGATATTAATTTAGGAGATGATTCTATGGAAATATTAAAAATATATGGTGGTAAAACGCTAAAAGGTTCAATTGAAATAGGCGGAGCTAAAAACAGTGCGGTGGCTTTAGTTCCCGCAGCTATTTTGTCTGATAAAGTTGTAATTAATAACGTACCTAATATTTCTGATATTGAAGCTTTGAAAAAAATACTAAGTTATTTGAATGTTTCTTTTGAAAATGAAGGCGATAAATTTATTATAGATTCTACTAATTTAGAAAATAAGCCTATTACTTTGGAACACTCTAAAATGCTTAGAGCTTCTTATTATTTTGCAGGAGCTTTACTTGGAAAATATAAACATGCCGAAATGTATTTTCCTGGCGGTTGTGTGATAGGTTCTAGACCAATTGATCTGCACTTTTATGGCTTTGAAAAGTTAGGAGCTAAAGTAACTAATGAAGGTGATAAATTTATTATCGAAGCTTCAGAACTTATCGGAAGTGAAATTAATTTAAAATTTGCTTCAGTAGGGGCAACAATTAATATTTTACTGGCTGCGGTTTATGCTAAAGGGAAGACTATTATTAAAAATGCAGCTAAAGAACCGGAAGTGGGTACTGTTATTGATTTTTTAAATAGTATGGGAGCTAAGATAACTGGTAAAGATACTTCGATGCTTGTTATTGAGGGCGTTTCTAATTTATCTGGTGGAAATATTTCGGTTATTCCTGATAGAATAGAAGCTGGAACTTATATAATAGCCGGAGTTATGAACGGTGATAATTTAAAAATAAAAAATGTTATTCCGGAGCATTTTAAGGCGCTTACTGATAAATTATTATTGATGGGTGCTGATATAAAGGTTTATGATGATTATGTTGTGGCTTCTAAAAGTGAAAATTTAAAACCTATTAGAATAGAAACTGAGGTATATCCTGGTTTTCCTACAGATTTACAACAACCTATGACATCTTTACTTACAATGGCTAGCGGAAAAAGTATTATTGTGGAAAACATTTATGAAAATAGATTTCAAAATATTCCTTATTTAAATAAAATGGGAGCTAATATAGAAGTCTCTGGCAGGCAGGCTATAATAAATGGACCTACGGAATTTAAACCTGGTGAAGTTATAACAACTGATTTAAGAGCGGGAGCAGCTTTGATATTGGCGGCTTTATGTGCGCCTGGAGAGACTAAAATAAAAGAAGTAAAACACGTTCTTAGAGGATATGAAAACATCATAAATAAACTTACTAAAATTGGTGTAAAAATAACTTTGGAAGATGAATAAAAATTATTTTTGATAATATAATTAAGTAGACTAAGGTCTACTTT
>JAFUBK010000032.1 GCA_017460245.1 Bacilli bacterium | reverse complement strand
ATAAAAATTATAAATTTATTTTAAAAGTGTTTTTTGTTTCAATGAAGCCAAGACTTTTATATATATTTATAGCTATTGGATTGTTACAATTTACTTTGACTGAATTAAGGTTTAGTTTTTTAGCCGCCAGTAATAGTTCTTTTAGAACTTTTTTTTGATACCCTTGATGCCTATAGTCTTTAATAGTGAAAACAGTACTAATGCGCCCTTTTTTCCCTTCTAGATTATTAAAACTTGGATAATTTTCATGAATTAATAATGAAGCTGTAGCAATAATTTTATTATCTAAAATATAACCAAAAACGTATAAGTTTTTATTTAAATTATTTTGTAAATATATTTTAGTTTTTTCTTTTAGTTGTTTTTCATTTTGTTTTAGTAAATCTAAATTGACATTTAGTTCCTCAAATTGCATAAGATATCTAATATTTACAATTTGATCGATATAATTTTCATCTAATAATTTGATCATACTATCACCTAGTTATAATATACACCAAAAAGAAAAGAAAGTCTAACTTTCTTACTTTTGAAACTGCGAATTATATAGTTTTGCATAGAATCCTTCTTTTTTAAGTAGGGACTGGTGAGTGCCTTGTTCAACGATATCACCATCATGTAATACTAGTATTAAATCAGCATTTTTGATAGTTGAAAGGCGATGAGCAATTATAAAGCTTGTGCGTCCTTTCATTAAATTATCCATTGCTTTTTGAATTAATATTTCGGTTCTAGTATCGACGCTACTTGTTGCTTCATCTAAAATTAAAATTTTAGGATTTGCTAAAATTACTCTAGCAATTGTTAATAATTGCTTTTGACCGGCTGAAATATTACTTGATTCTTCATTAATTTTCATTTTGTACCCATCTGGTAAGGTTTTTATATAATGATTGATGTGGGCAGCTTTGGCTGCAGATACTACTTCTTCATGAGTGGCGTTTTGTTTGCCGTATTTGATATTATCTTCGATCGAACCACTAAATAACCATGTGTCTTGAAGAACCATGCCAAATGCTTGGCGAAGATCACCGCGTTTGTAATCTTTAACATTGTATCCGTCTATTTCAATGCTGCCACCATTTACATCGTAAAAGCGCATTAATAATTTTACAAGGGTTGTTTTTCCAGCTCCCGTTGGACCAACAATAGCTATTTTGGTTCCAGCTTTTATGTCAGCATTAAAGTCATTTATAATTATTTTATCTTCATTATATCCAAATTTCACATGATCAAATTTAATATTGCCAACAATTTTTGAATTGTCAAGAGCGTTTTCTGAGTCTTGCGGTTCTTCTACCTCTTCTAAAAATTCAAAAACTCTTTCACTAGCTGCCATTAGAGCTTGAATTAGGTTGGCAATTTGAGCCATTTGTGATATTGGCTGAGTGAAATTTTTAATATATTGTGTAAATGAGACGATTGAACCTACTTCCAATTTGTTTTTAATAACTAAGAATCCTCCGAGAATGACAATTACAACGTAACCTATATTACCAATAAATTTCATCATTGGCATCATTAATCCTGATAAAAACTGACTTTTATACCCAGATGTATATAATATTTCATTTAAATCGTTAAATTGCATAATGGCTTTTTCTTCACCATTAAAAGCTTTAACTATATTATGGCCACCATATATTTCTTCGATATGGCCATTAATTTTTCCTAAATATTCTTGTTGAGTGATAAAGTGTTTTTGTGATTTTTTAACTATTATTAGCATTACTATTAGAACTATGGGAATTATAGAAAGAGCGGCTAATGTCATTATTTTGCTTATCGATAACATCATAATTAAGACACCAATCATCGTCGCTACAGAAGTTATTAACTGGGTTAGTGATTGATTTAAATTCATACTAATAGTATCAACATCATTAGTTATTCTTGATAAAATGTCACCAGCTTGTTTTTTGTCAAAATATTTCATTGGTAATTTGTTTATTTTTTTTGAAATTTTGTCACGTAAATCATATGAAAATTTTTGAGTAACACCACTCATAATATATCCTTGAATAAAGTTAAATAATGCACTTAAAAGGTATAGTCCAATTAAAAATAGAAGAATTTTGCCTAATTTTTCAAAGTTAATTCCACTGCCACCTGATACTTTGGAAATTAGGCCATTAAAAATTTCGGTTGTAGCATTTCCTAAAATTTTAGGACCAAAAATATTGAAGACAACACTACCAATGGCAAAAACTACAACAAAGAAGATTGGAAGTTTGAAATTGTTTAAAAGTTTTAAAAGTTTTTTAAATGTTCATTTAAAATCTTTAGCTTTTTCAGTGGCTTTTTCACCTCGTGGTCCGTGCATTATTTCGCCTCCTCTTCTGATAATTGCGATAAGGCTATTTGTTTATATACTTCGCAATTTTTCATTAATTGTTGGTGTGTACCTTTGCCAACTATTTTGCCTTCTTCTAAGACTATTATTTGGTTAGCATTCATAATTGTGCTTATTCTTTGAGCTACGATAATTACTGTTTTGTCTTTGGTTATTTGTTTTAAATCATGTCTTAATTTGGCATCTGTTTTAAAATCTAAAGCGGAAAAGCTGTCGTCAAAAACAAAGATATCGGGATTTATGGCTATAGCTCTAGCAATTGATAGTCTTTGTCTTTGTCCACCTGAAACGTTTTTGCCACCTTGGGAAATTTTTGAATCAATTCCCTCATCAAGTTCACAAACAAATTCTTTTGATTGAGATATTTCTAAAGCTTTATCTATCTCAAGGTCTGAAATGTTTTCATTTCCATATGTGATGTTGGAACGAATTGTTCCAGAAAATAGAATTCCTTTTTGTGGCACAAAACCTATTTTTTTTCTTAAATCTTTTAGATTAACTTCTTTTATATTAACTCCATCTATTAGTATTTGCCCATCGTTGACATCAAAAAATCTAGGAATTAAATTAACAATTGAGCTTTTTCCTGAACCTGTTGAGCCAATAATGGCAGTTGTTTGTCCGGGCATTGCGGTAAATGTTATATCGGTAATGACGTCATAGTCGGCATCTGGGTATCTGAAACTAACGTCTCTAAATTCAACGATTCCTTTTTTTTCTTTATCAAAGTCTTTAGCTGTTTTAGGATTAGTAATAAGAAGCTTTGTCTCAACTATTTCGTTAATACGATTTACTGACACTAGTGCACGCGGAAGAACAATTGAAATCATTGATATCATTAGGAACGACATGACTATTTCCATTGTATATTGCATAAAGGCCATCATATCTCCGACTTGCATGTTTCCTAAGTCGATATGTTTGGCGCCGACCCAAATAATTGTTACCATTATTATATTCATAATGAGCATCATTATTGGCATCATTAAGGCCATAGTTCGGTTTACAAATAGATTTGTTTTCATAAGATTTGTATTGGCTTTGTCAAAACGTTTTTCTTCATATTGTTCTTTTGAAAATGCTCTTATGACGCTAAGGCCTGATAAAGTTTCTCTTGAAACTAAGTTTAATTTGTCTATTAATTTTTGCATTAATTTAAATTTTGGCATTGCTACTGCAAAAAGAATTATAACAAATAAGAAAATAATAGCAACGGCAACAGCGATTATCCAAGTCATTTGTGTATTAGTGTTTAGCACTTTAATAATTCCACCTATTGCCATAATTGGGGCATAGAAAACGACTCTCAGTAGCATTACTAATAATGTTTGAACTTGCTGAATATCATTGGTGCTTCTGGTTATTAAGGAAGCTGTTGAATATTGCTTAAATTCAGCGGATGAAAAACCTAATACTTTAGTAAATACACTATTTCGTAAGTCTTTTCCTAAAGTGGCTGATATTTTGGAAGAAAAATAAGCAACTATAATAGTAATAAACATGCTTATAAAAGCTACTAAAAGCATTAAACTACCAGTTTTTATAATATAATTTGTTTGAATATTATCAGTATTAATACCTATTTCTTGATATTCTGTTTTTACTAGACTAATAGCGGCTTGGGTTAAAATTGAGTCTTCTGTTTTATTTATTTGTTTATTTGCGTTATTTTTTATTTCATTGAAAACATTTTCTGGCAGAACAGTTAAGAGGCTGTAAATATCTAACTGTTCTAATTCTTTACTGTTTGGAATTTTATTTAATAAATTTACTTTTATATCTTTATTAGTATTTATGTAATTGTCAATGGTAAATGTTTTTTTGAAAAATTTCGATAAATTTACCGTTGCATTACCTTTTAAAATATATATATTTTCTTTTTCTAAAAGCGGATATTTTGAAATGTTGGTTTTATTTTTTTCTAATAACTTGTAACTTTTTAGTACTTCTTTTTTTTCTTTTTTATTTGAAAATAATAATAAGGTATTTAATTTGCTTTCTCTAATTACTGTAGGAACATCAGAAGTAATTCCTGACTGCTGAATTCCTACGTTGACCATGTCAGAAGTATATCCTGGCAAAGCAAGATCACAATAAGCTTGTGCTACTAAAAGTAAAAATACTAAAAGTATGGCAATTCTTGATTTTTTTAAGTATTTTAGTAAATTTTTCATATTTGTTTCCTTTCTTTTGTTACACTCTTATCAGTATATGCTTTTATTTAATAATAGTCAATAAAAAAGCTCAATGGCTTTTATGAATAAATAAAAAGGTTAATTATTAACCTTTTGATGATATTCTTGTGTTCTCATAGTGATTTTTTCGAATGAATATCCATTTTCTTTACCATATTTAATTATGGAACTTAAAGCATCTCTGGTATATGGTTTTATATCATGCATTAAAACAATATTGGCGCGATCTTTTTTTAGCTGATTTACAACAGTATTATAAACGCCATCGGCTGTAGTATTTCCACCGGCATCGCCTGAAGATATGTTCCAATCAAAATAATGATATCCAAGGTTAGATACTTCGGAAGTCAATTTTGTCATAATTCCTTCGTTATATTTTTTACTAACTGTGTTAGATGAGCCACCAGGAAATCTGATTATTTTTGATTCTTCGCCGATGATATTTTTAACACGCTGGCTTACTTTGTTTAGGTCATCAAAATATCCTTCAACTGATGTATAACATGTTTGATAATTATGCGTATATGTATGAAGAGCGACTGTATGGCCTTCGTCATATTCTCTTTTTATTAATTCGTCAGGCCCTCTGTTAGTAACAAAAAATGTAGCTGGAACATTTTCAGCTTTTAAAATGTCTAAAATAACATTAGTAGTGCCCTCATTGGGTCCGTCATCAAATGTTAGATAAATAGCGCCTTGGCGCTCGCCTGTTTCAGCTGCGAGCACTTTAACTTCTCTTTCAATAGAAGTTTTGTTATTACTTTTATCTTTTACTGAATATTTAATGGTGTATATCCCTTCTTTTTTTGTGTCAACGTTGTTTTTTGTTTTTACATTTTTAGTAATATTACCATCAGCATTGTCTATAGCTGTAACACCGGGATCTATAAAGGTATCACCAATATAATAGTTAAATGGATTTGCACCTAATAATGTTATTTCTGGTTTGGTCTTATCAATTACTTCAACTTTGGCTTTTTTTGTAAAATTTATTAAACCTATTTTTACTTTATAGGTAACATCATATGTCCCTAACTTTTTAGTGTTTATTTTGGTGGAAATTTTGGTGTTTTTTGTGTAATTTTTTCCGAAACGTGTCACTTTATAGTCTGGTTTAAAAGCTTGTCCAAATAATACTTCATGAGTTTTTATTTCAAATTTGGGTGCTTTGAATAATACAAATAATAAACTAAGTATTACTATACCTACTAAAACAATAACATACTTCTTTTTCATATAATCACTTACTAACTAATAACCTTTCTTCTTTTGAATATTTACAGCCACAATAATCTTGACGATATAGGCCGTATATTCTAGCTAGTTCATTACTACGCTTATAACCATCTTTTTTCTTAAAATCCGAATATAAATATTTTAGATTGTATTTTTCTTCTAATTGCATGCCTATTTTATTTAATTTTTGTGAGTCTTTGTACGGACTTACTGACAGTGTTGTTGTGAAATAGTCAAAATTTTTTTCTTTGGCTAATAAAGCTGTTTGTTCAAGTCTTAAATAATAACACCTACTACATCTGGCTCCGCCTTCTTTTTCTTTTTCTAAACCTTTGGCAATTTCCCAAAAATCTTGGTCATTATAACCTATTTCTAAAACTTCGATGTCTAATTTCATTTTTTTTATAATTTCTTTTTGAGTTTCTAGCCTTTTTTGATATTCTTCTTCTGGATAGATATTTGGGTTGTAATAAAGAACAGTAATATCAAAATATTTCGTTAAATATTCTAAAACATAACTACTACAAACTCCGCAGCAAGCGTGCAGTAGTAAGGTTGGTTTAGCTGATAGATTGGCAATAATTTTTTCTAATTCTAATTGATAATTGATTTTCATTTTAACTCCTTTTTGAGATATGATATATTAAAATGT
>JAFUBK010000031.1 GCA_017460245.1 Bacilli bacterium | reverse complement strand
AGTAGACATGAAAGCCTATCAATATGATGGGAAAGAAGAAGTAAACCCTATAGAAATCGAAATTCCAGCAGACTTAAAAGATTTAGCTGAAGAAAAACGTACAGAATTAATCGAAGCAATTGCGGAATTTGATGACGAACTTATGAATAAGTATTTAGAAGGGGAAGAAATTCCAGTAGAATTAATTAAAAAAGCTATCCGTAAAGGAACTCTATCAGTACAGTTCTTCCCAGTTATGTGTGGTACAGCATTAGGAAACACAGGAGTTAAGTTATTACTTGACGCTGTAGTTGACTATATGCCAGCACCAACAGACATTGAAGCAATTAAAGGTGTTGACAAAAATGGTAACGAAATCGAAAGACATCCTGACGATAAAGAACCATTCTCAGCGTTAGCCTTTAAAGTTATGACTGACCCATTTGTAGGAAAACTTACATTCTTTAGAGTTTATTCTGGACACTTATCAAGTGGATCATATGTAATAAATGCGACTAAAGATAAAAAAGAAAGAATTGGTCGTATCTTATTAATGCACGCTAATGACCGTAAAGAAATTCCAGAAGTATATACAGGTGATATCGCTGCTGCAGTTGGACTTAAAGATACAACAACAGGTGATACTTTATGTGATGAAAAACATCCTTGTATACTAGAAAGTATGGAATTTCCAGAACCAGTTATCGAGCTTGCAATTGAGCCAAAATCAAAAGGTGATCAAGATAAAATGGCTCTAGCGCTTCAAAAATTAGCTGAAGAAGACCCAACATTTAGAGCTACTACTAACCACGAAACTGGTCAAACAATAATTGCCGGTGTAGGAGAACTTCATTTAGATATTATTGTTGATAGAATGAAAAGAGAATTTGGTGTAGAAGCAAATATCGGTCAGCCACAAGTTTCATATAGAGAAACAATCAAAGTAGCTGCAGATTGTGAAGGAAAACACATCAAACAATCAGGTGGTCGTGGACAATATGGTCACGTATGGATTAAATTCGAACCAAATCCTGACAAAGGATATGAATTTGTTGACGCTGTAGTAGGTGGAGTTGTTCCAAGAGAATATATTCCAGTAGTTGACAAAGGCTTACAAGAAGCAATGCAAAGTGGTATCTTAGCTGGATACCCACTAGTAGATGTAAAAGCAACACTATTTGATGGATCATATCACGATGTTGACTCATCAGAAATGGCCTTCAAAGTAGCTGCATCACTTGCCCTAAAAGAAGCTAAGAAAAAATGTAATCCAGTATTATTAGAACCAATAATGAAAGTTAACGTAATTGTTCCAGATGAATATCTTGGAGCCGTTATGGGTGATATAACTTCAAGACGTGGTAAGCCTCTAGGACAAGAATCAAGAGGAAATGCGTTATCAATTAATGCAATGGTACCACTTTCAGAAATGTTTGGTTACGTAACATCACTTCGTTCAAATACGCAAGGAAGAGGAAACTTTACAATGACATTTGATCATTATGAAGAAGTTCCAAGAAACATTTCAGATGAAATCATCAAAAAAAATGGGGGAAACTAAGCTAAAATACTTGTAATTTTACCCTGAGTTTGCTAAAATGTAAAATGAAATAAATAAAAGGAGGAAATATATTTATGGCAAAAGAAAAATATGACCGTTCAAAACCACATGTTAATATTGGTACAATCGGACACGTGGATCACGGTAAAACAACATTAACTGCTGCAATTAGTAGTGTACTTTCAAAGAAAGGTTTAGCAGAACTTACTGATTTTGCTAACATCGATAAAGCACCAGAAGAAAGAGAACGTGGTATTACAATTAATACTGCTCATATTGAATATGAAACAGACAAGAGACACTATGCTCACGTTGACTGTCCAGGACACGCTGACTATGTTAAAAACATGATCACTGGTGCAGCTCAAATGGATGGTGCTATCCTAGTTATCGCAGCTACAGATGGACCTATGGCTCAAACTAGAGAACACATCTTATTATCACGCCAAGTTGGAGTACCTCGTATGGTAGTATTCTTAAACAAATGTGATATGGTGGATGATGAAGAATTATTAGACTTAGTTGAAATGGAAGTTCGTGAATTATTAACTGAATATGGATATGACGGAGACAACACTCCAATTATAAGATGTTCATCACTTAAAGCCCTTGAAGGTGACGCTGCATATGAAGAAAAAATCATTGAACTTATGGATGCAGTTGATAACTGGATTGAAACTCCAGAAAGAGATACTGACAAACCATTCTTAATGCCTGTAGAAGACGTATTCACAATCACTGGTCGTGGTACAGTTGCAACAGGAAGAGTTGAACGTGGTGAATTAAAACTTAATGATGAAGTTGAAATCGTAGGTATTAAACCAACTAAAAAATCAGTTGTTACTGGTATCGAAATGTTCAGAAAACAACTTGATTCTGCAGTAGCAGGAGACAACGCTGGTGTTCTATTACGTGGTATTTCACGTGAAGAAATTGAACGTGGTCAAGTTATTGCTAAACCAGGAAGTGTTACTCCACATACAAAATTCAAAGCTCAAGTTTATGTACTAAGCAAAGAAGAAGGTGGAAGACATACTCCATTCTTCAGTAACTATCGTCCACAATTCTATTTCAGAACTACAGACGTTACTGGTGTTATCGAACTTCCAGAAGGAACAGAAATGGTAATGCCTGGTGACAACGTTGAAATGACAGTAGAATTAATCGCTCCAATCGCTATCGAAAACGGAACTAAATTCTCAATCCGTGAAGGTGGTAGAACAGTTGGTGCCGGAAACGTTTCTGAAATTATTAAATAATTAAAAGCCTTTAAAGGCTTTTTTATTTATAAAATAAAAAAATTTCAAATGACAGTAGAAATTAAATAAATTCTAGAGAAAATCTCTAGTTTTTTGTTGTCTAAAATGGTATAATAACCACCAAGGAAGTGAAGATATGTCTAAAACAGTAATCACAACAGATAGTGGATGTAATCCAAGAAATATGGATAATATGGTTCCTTGCATAGTAATTGATAGTAATGAAATAAATTATTATGATATGAAAAAAATAAGCACCAACGAAAAAGACACAATAGAAGTGATTACAAATGAAGAAGCTTTTTTAAGAGCGTCTCAAGGGGAAAAACTACACACGTCATCACCAACAATTAATGACTATATAACTTTAATAACTCCATATTTAGAAAACGATATAGATGTAATTCATTTATCAATGGGAAGTGGCATATCAGCCGGAAGTGTTAATAGTTCACAAATGGCCGCAAACACGTTAAATGAAAAATATGGAAATAGAGTATATGTAATAGATACTCTAACAGCTGGATCTGGCGGAACAGTAATAGTTGATTATGCAGAAGATTTATTAAAAAAGGGCCAGTCAACTAAAAAAATCATTGAAGAATTACAAAAAATAAAATCTAAAATACTATCTTCATATTATATTTCAAAAGTAGAAGGTTTTATAAGTAGTGGTAGAGCGCCAAAAGAAGCAATACTTTCAGATAAATTATCTTTAAGGTATCGTATAGATGTTAATGATAAAGGAAAACTATTTCCCAAAGGAGTTATGCATGGCGGAGTGCATAAACAATTTATGAAATATTTAAAGAAAATAGTTAATCCAAGTAATGTAGAACAGTATAATCCCAATTACTTAGCATTACTAATAACAAAATTAAATAAAATCGAGTTAGAAGAAGCAAAAGATTATTTAAAAAGCTTAGATTATTTTAATGAAAAGAACATAAATGAATTCATGTTTTATAGTGCAATTGCCTCTTATGGCGTAGAAGATCAAGTGGGAATTGGACTAATAAAAAAATAAAATGGGTACTAATTTGTATCCATTTTTAATATTTAAAAAATTCTTTTTTGGCTAGATTATTATCCAACAAAAAAGTCTAATCATTTATCTCATATATAAAAAGCCCGTAATCACTTACTAGGCTTCAACATATTTCCAATACTTATTGATTTTTGATACATAAAATATAAAGGTGAATTAGTAATTAATTCAAAATCACCTGCATATTCAATAATTTGAGAATTAAAATTAAGTTTAAACTCATTTAATCCATCATATTTTTTAGATGGTTTAGTTACATTGGCAACACCGCCTAAATTCAAAGTTTTAAATCCTAATTTTGAATATCTACTAATAAGCTTCCATAGTAGTAAATGCTTACCATTAAATTTTTTATATTTATGATCATAACCATCAATAATTAAATAAACCTCATCTTTCCACTTAACCACTAATGCCGAAGATAAAATAATTCCATTTGGAAACTCTCTCAAATAATTAGTAGCTTCTGCTAATTGAAATTTATATTTTTCAAAAGTTCTATCAACTGCTATTTTCTCGTTCATTACTTTCTCATTATTACCCCCATTTCTAATAAGCTCATTATTAAGATTATTACTTAAACGTTGGTAATCAGAATAAAGTTTTTGTGTTATTTTTAAATATTCAGTAGTATCCAGCTTACTATAGTAAAAATCAATTAAATTTTCTTTACCAAAAAACTTATATAAATCTTTAAAATAACTCAAATCACGAGGATATTTCTTTTTAGTATGTTCATAAAGATAATCTAAATGAGATTCATTTCCATGATAAACTTTAATTCCATCACGTTCAGCTTTTCTAATTTTAGTTCTAAAATTTTTTTTAATATTCGCAAATAAATGAGTATAAGGTAAATTCAAATTAATTGCCGCCTCAAACCTTGGCTTTAAAGATTCAAAATTATTATTATAACCTAAGTGATAATATTTTAATTTTTTTAAGTGATTAAAAATCATATCATAAGACATATTTTGACCAACAACTTTATTTTCAGAATTATAGATATTTTTAATCAATAATGGACTAATCTTAATAGCTACAATATCTTTTTTTCCTAAATATTTTTTTATTTGATTAGTAAATTCAGTAACTAAATCCAAATTATTATAATCAATTAAATACCCACGAGGTGCATAAGCGTATTTAAAACCATTTATTTTCCTAATCATAATCAAAGAGACTGCCACAATTTTTTTACCTTCAAGCAAACCCAAAAAAATAGAATCAAAACCTTCTTCATTCATAGTAAATGCATAATTAGTAGTTTGAAAAACTGAAGAATAGTTAAAACTTTTAGTAAAAGTTTTAAACTCCTCATTTGTCAGTTGTTTTATTTCCATTAAAACACCTCCAACCAATATTAATTATAACATATTTCCATATAATTAACCATATTTTATTTTTGCAATAACAATGTCAATTATTCATAAAAAACAAAATTCTTAATATATTATATTGGTGACTATATGAATAAAATAGGAATTCCCTGAAGTTTGTTTTATTATTATTATATTGACATTTGGACAAATTTCTTTGATTACCTAAAAATTCCCTACATAATAAGTCCAAAAACAAACGAAGATATAATCAAAAGAGGAATAAAAGTTTCATTCGATGAAATGTGTTACGCTCTAAAAACATATTTAGGACACGTTGATTATCTTAAAGATAAATGTGACTACATCTTAATTCCTAGAATCGATAACTATAAATTAGATAATCAAACATGTACCAACTTTTTAAGTGCATATGACATTGTAAAAAACACTTTTAATTGTAATATCTTATCTTATAATATAAATTTAGATAAAAACGAAACCTTAAAAAAAGGTTTGCTTAAAATGGGCAAAAAATTAAAAAAAACAAAATCAGAAATATCAAAAGCCTATAAATTCGCTATAGATAAATATAATGAAAAGCAAGTAAGTGAAATATCCAATAATATGAACAAACTAAATTCAACAAAAACAAAAATTTTAATAATCTCGCATCCTTACAATATTTATGATGGCTTAATAGGCAGTAGTATCATAAAGTATTTAGAAAATAATGATATAGCGGTAATCTATAGTGATAAATTTGATTCAAAAAAAATGAACAAATTAAGTAAAGAAATAAGCAAAGATCTTTATTTTAAATATTCCAAAGAAAATATAGGATCATTAATATTTTCATTTGACAAAATAGATGGCGTTATTTTTTTATCGGCATTTCCTTGCGGGCCAGATTCTCTTGCAAATGAACTCGCATTTCGAAAAATAGACATACCATATATAAACCTAATAATTGATAACAATCAAACTTTTACAGCCGTTGAAACAAGATTAGAAAGTTTTATCGATATTTTAAAAGGAGGATTAAATGATTAAAGGATCATATCCTTTAATGGGAGATTATAAAGTACCAATCGAATATTTATTAAGACACGCTTTAAAAGTTAAAGTAATATCACCACCACCAATTACCACCAAAACTATTGAAATTGGATCAAAATACAGTCCAGAATTTGTCTGTACGCCATTTAAGTATACACTAGGAACAATGATTGAATCCATTGAAAAAGGCGCTAATACAATTATTCAATTTGGAGGAGGCTGTAGATATGGTTATTATGGTGAAGTTCAAAAACAAATTTTACAAGATTTAAACTACGATGTAATTTTTGCAAATTTAATAACCAAAGGAAAAACCAGTATCAAAAGAATAATAAAAGAAATCAAAAAAATCAATCCTAAATTTAGTAAATTAAAAGCCATATATTATACATTTATAACCATAAAAATGGTTGAATATATGGATACAATCGATGATTATATAAGAGAAAACATTGGATTTGAAGAAAACAGTGGGTCATTTGAAGAATTAAAATTTTCTTGCCTAAAAGAATTTAGTAACATAAAAGGATACTTTGATCTACGTAAAAAATATCGTTATTATTCAAAAGAATTTGAAAAACTAAAAATCCATAAACCTGACAATTGTCTAAAAGTAGGAATAATTGGTGAACTGTATACCATAATGGAACCATTTTCCAACTATTTTCTAGAAAAAACACTCGCAAAAAACCATATTGAAATAAAAAGATTCACAAACGTGCATTATTTACTTTTTGAAAAAAGTAAAAAAGTTCCAAAATATTTAAAATATGCCAAAGAATATATCAAATATCCAATGGGCGCTGATGCGGCCGACAACATTGCCAGAACAAAATACTTATGCGAAGAAAATTACGATGGTATAATTCATATCAAATCATCCTTCTGTACACCAGAAATTGGCGCGATGCCAATAATAAGCAAAATTGCCAATAATTATAATGTCCCAGTTTTATTTTTTAGTTTTGATGCTGCAACATCTGAAGTGGGTATCAAAACGAGGCTAGAAGCTTTTTATGATATGCTAGAAATGAGGAAAACAAAATGAAAGAATGATATTTAGGAATTGATATTGGTTCTATATCTACTAAAGGTGTTATTATAGACGAAAAAAACAAAATAATTACATCCAGTTACATATGGACTGAAGGTAACCCTGTAAAGGCTGTAAAAAAGCTTTTAAGCATATTAAAACAAAACCTTCCAAAAACATATAAAATAAAAGGGATTGGAACAACTGGTAGTGCTAGAAAATTAATAGGCTTAATGTTAAATGCTAACGCCGTTAAAAATGAAATAACGGCCCATGCCATTGGTACTCTCGCATTTTACCCAAACGTAAAAACAATTTTAGAAATAGGCGGACAAGATTCCAAAATAATTCAAATTAAAAATGGTATCATAACAAATTACGCTATGAATACATTATGTGCTGCTGGTACTGGAGCTTTTTTATCAAGTCAAGCAAAAAGACTCGGACTAGAAGTATCAGAATTTGGGCGTCTTGCTTTAAAATCAAAAAATCCCGTTAAAATAGCTGCTAGATGCACAGTTTTTGCCGAATCAGATCTCGTCCATAAAGCCCAATTAGGCTATAAAACCGAAGACATAGTAGCTGGCTTATGCAAGAGTGTAGTTGTAAATTATCTAAATAATGTTGGTAAAGGTAAAAAAATCGAAGAGCCCATTGTTTTTCAAGGCGGGGTTTCCAAAAATGAAGGCGTCTTAAAATACTTTAAAGAAGTTTTAAATAAAGAAGTTATTGCCTTAGAAAACGGTCATTTAATGGGAGCTGTGGGCGCTGCTATAATTTCCAGAAAAAATAAAATAGGCAAAACCTATTCATTAGAAATAGATAATTTAAAATTTGAAACAATTGCTAAAGAATGTAATAGGTGTTCAAACAATTGCGAACTTTTAAAAATATATCGTAATAAAAAACTTGTCGATTCGTGGGGAAGCAAATGCGGAAGGTATTAACAATTGACTTTTTATTAAAAGTCGTGATATCATAAATTAACATTAGAAAGCCAAAAAAAGGAGTGTAAAATGTATAAAATCGGAATTATATCAGATATTCACGCCAATATAGATGCTCTAAACGCTGTATTATTAGATATGGAGCGTAAAGGCGTAGATAAAATTGTGTGCTTAGGCGATATTGTAACCAAACATATCTATCCGAAAGAAGTTGTAGATGCTGTAAGAGAAAGTTGTTCAGTCGTCGTGAGAGGAAACTGTGATGACAACGTTATTAACAACGAAAATTTCAAATTTGCCAGAAGCAAACTTGGAATGGATAGAATCGAATACTTAAGCCAATTACCGCTTAGTCAGCAACTAATATATGAACAGTTAGTTCTAAATTTTTTTCATGCCACTAAGGAAAGTAACAACGTTAAATATAATCCGGTTGATCAAAAGCACGTAAACGAAATGCTAGTAGGCACTACGCCACAAATTAGCTTTACTGGGCACACCCATACTCCTTACGCTTGCCAAGTATCGTCAAATGGTCTAATTTTCCCAGGTGAAAATACAATGATAATCGATAAAGATAAAACATATATTTTAAACCCAGGTAGTGTGGGTGAACCCAACATTCCAAATCCAGATATAACAGACATCAACAAATGGTTAATCAGTGAAAACATGAATTATATCTTACTTACATGTGATCCAAAACAAACAACTGCCGAAATAGTAAATGTTCCTTATAGTAAAATATTAATAAAAGTATATAATGACTTTATTAATATTCAGCGCCCTGATCAAAAAGGAAATAGACAGTATCCTAGTCATCCGAACACTACTAGAAAAATATATGATTCTTTAAAAAATATGGGTGAAGAAAACATAGTAGAACCAGAAACAATTGATATCCCTAAATCAAGATAGGAGTAATTATGGAAGAAAAATTAAAAGAATTTAATCAAACACACTTGTTAAATTATATAAATGAATTAACTAAAGAAGAAAGAGAAAAGTTTTTAAAAGATTTAGAAACAATTCCTTTTTTTAAAATGAAAAAATTGTACCAAAAGTCTTATGAAAAAACAAATATTATAACGGAAGAAATTAAACCAATTAAATATTTTGCTAAAACAAAAATAAACAAAAAACAGTTAGAAACACTAGGACTTTCTTATATAAAAAACTACGCCTTAATAACTCTTGCCGGAGGTTCTGGAACCAGATTAGGACATCACGCCCCAAAAGGAACTTACGAATTAGAGATAAATAATACTAAAATAAGTATTTTTGGTCTAATTGCCAAACAGTTAAATGAAATAGCAAATAATTATAAAGTTAATATTCCATGGTATATATTAACAAGTAAAGATAATGAAGAAGAAACAAAATCGTTTTTTACAAAACAAAATTTCTTTAATTACCCAAAAGAAAAAATAACATTTTTTTCTCAAAAAAGCCATCCAATATTATATATTCAAGGTAATATT
>JAFUBK010000030.1 GCA_017460245.1 Bacilli bacterium | reverse complement strand
GATCTCGATTTTTTCGCTTATATTTACAGTTTTATTCTTTATTTCACCATTTTATAATAATAGATATGGTGAATATAAATCGGTTTTTAAAGAAAGGCCTTTGAAAGAAAAATTAAAGAAAAAGCATAAAGCTACTGATAAAAGTTTTGCTAAATTTGTCGAAGACAATGCTTGGTATTTCTTTATAGAACCACAACTTCTTGATATATATCCTGTTAACAATGATAAGGAATTTTGGCAATATATTATTACAAGAGATTTAAGATTAAATACTAATTATCGAATAATTAAAACAGATATATATAATAGAATTTTTGAAAGAAACGATAATAAATTTGATTACGCACTTGGCATTGGTTATAACGATGTTTTAACTACTGAAAGAGATTATGCAATGCAGGTATACTATTTTGGTGTTGTAGGTGTTTTGATTTTGATAGGTCCATTTATCTTAAGTATTTTGTATTGTTGTTATAGAGTGTTAAGATATCAACAAAAATTCTTTAAACTTGATGTTTTAATTGTTCTAATGGGTAATTTTATTGGAATTATGGTTCCATATTTAACTGGTCATGTTTTTGGAATTGTTTTTCCAATGACCTATATTGTTTTAAATACTTTACTTATTTTAACAATGGTTCGTGATGATGAAAAATTTGTGATTGAGAAGGAAAAGGCAAATTAAGATTTGTGTTTTTCTTTTTTTATCTTTATTAATGTTTTTTTTTCGTGTATAATAATGTTAGAAGGAATGATGATATGAGTAAGAAAAAAGTTATGTTTATTGCTAGTACGGGCGGACATCTTTCAGAACTTATGGAATTGGAATCTCTTTTTAAGTATTATGATAGTTGTTTAATCACGGAAAAAACGTCTAGTAATATGGCGTTGTCTAATAAATACAATCATGTACATTATTTAGTTTATGGGACAAAAGATCATATGCTTACTTATCCTTTTAAATTATTTGTCAATTGCTTTAAAAGTGTTTATTATTTTGTTAAATATAGGCCTAGATTTATTGTTACTACTGGAGCTCATACTGCTGGGCCAATGTGTTATATTGGAAAAATGTTTGGCTCTAAAATTATTTTTATTGAATCAATGGCTAATTCTTCTACAAAAACAATTACCGGTAAATTAGTTTATCCGATTGCTGATTTATTTGTTGTCCAGTGGAAAGAGATGCTTAAACTTTATCCAAAAGCTGTTTATTGGGGGTGGATTAGGTGATTGCGATATTTATTTCGGCACATAAAAATTTAAATCAAGTACGCAGACTTATTAATTCTTTAAAACACGACGAAATTGATATTTATATGCATGTTGATTCTAAATGTGAATTAAATAGTGAAGATTTTAAAGATATATATCTTTTATCTCAAAGATTTGATATTAAATGGGGAGATTTGTCACAACTTAATTCTTTCATTATGGGATTAAAAAAAATATCTGATACAAAAAAGTATGAACATATTTTTGTTATTAGCGGTCAGGACTATTTACTTAAACCTGTCAAGGAACTGGTGTCTTTTTTACATCAAAACAGAAATAAAATTTTCTTAAAATATGATGAAATTACTTCGAAAGATATTGCTGGAAGATATTTAGAATATCATACAAATAATAGATATATAGATGCTATATTACGAAGAATTATGCCAAAAAGAAAAATCTTTGATGTAAAAACTTATTTTGGTAGTTGTTGGTTTGCCATAACTGATGATGCAGTTAAGTATATTATATTTCAATACGATAAGTACGTTAAAAAACTTAAATATACTATTTGTATGGACGAAGTTTTCGTTCACACCGTTCTTTTAAATTCAAAGTTTAAAAACGATATTGTTAACGATAATTTATTTTATATTGATTGGTCTGACCATATAAAAGGTTTAAATAATGGAAATCCTAATATATTAAAGACTGAAAATTTTGATAAGATTATTAAAAGTGGTAAGTATTTTGCGCGAAAATTTGATAGCGAAGTTGATAGTGAAATTTTAGACAAACTTGATAAATATAGAGGTGACTTATGATATTAGTAACACTTGGAACTCAGGATAAAAGTTTTAGTCGCTTGCTTGATGCGGTTCAAAAACAAATTAATGATGGTGTTATCAAGGAAGAAGTTATTGTTCAAGCAGGGTATACAAAATATAAATCTGATAATATGAAAATATTTGATTATATACCTATTGATAAATTCGATGAACTTATTAGTAACTGTGATTTATTAATTACCCATGCTGGCGTTGGGTCTATTGTTACAGCAATTAAGAAAAGTAAAAAAGTAATTGCGGCTGCTAGACTTGCTAAATATCAAGAACATACAAATGATCATCAACTACAAATTGCTCAATCTTTTGATGATGCCGGTTATATTATACATCTTAAAGATTTTGATAAACTTGGAGATATACTTAAAAGTATTAATAAGTTTAAACCTAAAAAATTTAAATCTAACAAAGAAAATTTTGTTAACAATTTAAAGAATTATATCGATAATAATTAAAGATTACGCTTAAATTTGATATTTTCATATTCTAATTTATAAATAATTCTAGCGAGTTTTTTAGTAATGTGTTATAAAGCAACTTTATGCTTTTTACTTTCAATTCGTTTTTTATATAAGAATCGTATATAAGCTCATCCATAAAGATATAATCACTACTTTAAACAAATGATATCTAAATGTCTAGAGCTGTGTTAAACCTTTTATCTTTATGATATTTGGTACCAGCTTCTATAGAATACAAGGCTCTATACCGATGAATGCAGTCATTGCATAAGCGGATTTAAATCTAGTAATACTCTCAAATTCAAAAATAGTAACAACACAAGAAATAGAACCGATATCTCTAATAGAAGGAGTAAAGCAAATTTATGATAAAACGGTTTTGGATGGGGTGCAATTCCAGATATAGGATACTTAGTAATTTGGTATGCATTTTTCTTATATATTTTAGTAGTAGTGAACCATTCGTGTTTGTATTTTAAAATATCAATAACAATAAAATACATAAAAATACCCCTAATTAGTATTAATGTACTGTATGTTTTACACAGAAACTTCTATTTATGGCTTCACGTAAGATATAAAACATCAAAGCGTTAACTAACTAATTACCAATTAAAATAAAAGTCTGTGGTAGTTGTCACCTCACATCAGTCAAAGTTGTTGATCTATCGACACAAATCCACAGCGGCTTAGTATTATATCCTCTTTTGATATGATACAAAAATATTAGTAGAAAGGAGAATCTAATATAGATCTTTAAGACCATAATTAGATTATACGTGTTTTATGAAAGTAAGCGTTATAGTACCAGTATATAATGTTGAAAAGTATTTAAGTAAATGTTTAGATAGCCTTGCTAATCAAACTATTGATGATTACGAGGTTATCGTGGTTAATGATTGCACACCAGATAATAGCCAGGAAATTATTGATAGGTATGTT
>JAFUBK010000003.1 GCA_017460245.1 Bacilli bacterium | reverse complement strand
GAATTACTATAATCGTTTACTAAAATTTTTTCTTTACCTTTGAGTATTACTTTTGTGTAATTGTCTTTTGACTGGCATTTCAAAACTATCCCAGTTATTTCTTTTGTATTTGCTTTATACTTACTTGTCATTCCTTGCTTTAATGTGCTTGCTGCATATATCACACTTATAAGGAAAATAATAATACTAAGTAGTGATATAATCTTTGATTTTTTCAAGTGCATTTTCCCCTATTCCGCTTACGTTAGTTATTTCTTCGATGCTTTTAAATTTTCCATTTTTATTTCGGTATTCTATTATGGCATCAGCTTTGGCCTTACCTATTCCTTCTAATGATTGAAGTTGCTCGGAAGTTGCTGTGTTAATGGAAAGTTTGCCATTATTAGTGGCTACTGACTTATTTGAGGTCTTTTCTTTTATTTTTTTATCTAAAAAGGTGTCTAGTTGATCTTCGGTAATACATGCATCGTTTTCTTCTGGACAGTTACATTTTACTTCTTCGGAGTCGTTTTTTAATTTTTGAACTTCATCTTTTGAATATATTATAACTACCATTTCGTCTTTTAGTTTTTTACTTAAATTAATAATACTAGTGTCGGCATTTTCAGTAGTTCCGCCCGCTTTTTCTATTAAATCGTATACTCTTGATCCTTCATCTAGCTCATATAAACCACCCGTTTTTATTTGCCCTTTAACATCAACCTTTATTTTTTCTTCAGTTTTTTCTTTTTGTACTGTAATTACTGGAGCTTCTTCTTCTTTAAAATCAATTAATGATAATGTGTAGATATTTAAAATTATCAAAGATATGATAATTAATCCAATTAAAATTTTGCTTTTGTTTTGTATTATTAGTTCTTTTAAAATATTTTCCTCCTTCTAACCTCTCATAGATATATTACGATAACTTTTATATTTTTCCTTTTGATAATTAAAAAAAATTAACTTTTTAGTTAATTTCTTTTATTTTTATTTTTTGATTTTTTGTTTCAACGTGAACTCTTTGAACAATGGCTAATGAGGCGATTAGTGATATGGCAAAACTTCCGCCATAACTAAAGAATGGCAGCGGCACTCCGGTAAGTGGCATTATACCAAATAATCCTCCCATGTTGATTAGTATATGGGCAAAAATATATGTTGCAATTCCGAGACACATATATCTACCCCTTAAAGTGGATGCCTTAGAGGCAATGTCAATTATACGCCAAAGGATTAATAAATATCCGATAAAAATTAACGAACATAGAAGAACACCATATTCTTCAGCTATTATTGCAAATGCGGAGTCAGTGTGAGGTTCTGGAATGTATGAATATTTTTGTTTACTTTTACCTATTCCAAGTCCCATAAGGCCTCCATCATTTATGGCAATATAACTATTACAAACTTGGTATCCACCAGTTTCATATTGGCCACATGGATCAAGCCAAGAAGTAAAACGAGATTTTCTTGCGTCATTTAATAGTTCTCCTTGAGTTAGTGAATAAACGGAAAAGGCTGTTATGGCGAGGACTACTAGTAATCCCGCATATTTTAGCTTTTCTATTTTTAAAATAGGACTTGCAAGTAGTAGCATACCGACTATTAATAACATTATTAGTAAAGTTCCAAGGTCTTTTTGTAAAAACACTATTGCAGGAATCATAAATGCTACTAAAAGAATTTTTCCAATCATATCGTAATGAGGAATATTTTTTGTGCGAAGTTTACGATAATATTTTTCAAATAAAATAGCTAAAAAAGCTATAATTACAGGTTTTGAAAGTTCACTTGGTTGAATTTTTACAAATTTTAAATCAATCCAGTTATTTGAACCACTTACCGCATCTGATTGCCAAGCTATAATGTTTAAAACAATCATAATTATATATAATAGTGGTACCCATATGTGGTACTGTTTTGTATCGACCTTTAAAATAATTAAGGCGAGAATTGTTCCAGCAATTATAAACATTAATTGTCTAAAAAAGTAATAATAGATAGAAACGTCGTAATTTACAACCGCGGCTCTTGAAGATGCGGTAACTATAGTTAGCAGTCCAAAGACAAAACCCACTATAGTAATTAATAATAGTGGTTTATCTAAATCTTTAAAAATTTTTTTAAAAGATTGACTCATTTTTCCAGCTCCTATCATATATTATCATAGG
>JAFUBK010000029.1 GCA_017460245.1 Bacilli bacterium | reverse complement strand
TATAATCGTACTTATGAAAAAGTTTCTAATTTAAAGTTTTCTAAAAACATTAATAAACTTATAAGTTTAGAGGAAGCAAAAAATATTGATTTAGGTCTTAGAATGCATGAAATTTTTGAAATGATTGATTTTTCTAATCCTGATTGCTCTTCTTTATCTGATTTTGAAAAAGATTTGATTTTAAGTTTTCTTTCTTTGAATATTATTAGAGAAGGAAGGGAGTTTTACAAAGAATACGAATTTATATATGAAGAAGAAGCAAAAGAAAGACACGGAATTATTGATTTACTTATTTTAGGAGCTGATGGATATTCAATTGTTGATTATAAACTGAATGATATTACTGATGAAGAATATTTGAAACAACTTCGAGGTTATCAAAAATATATTAAATCTATTACTGATAAAACTGTGGATATTTATTTATATTCTATTTTGGGTAAAAAACTTGTTAAATTGAACTGATTTATTTCAAAATGTGAAATAAATTGAGTGGTGAAAGTGTTAAAAACTTCAGTTTTTTAAAAAATGAAGTTTTTTATATATTTATAACCACTTTTATAAACATACAAATATGTATAATATGCTTGTTTGGAATAGCAATGCAGTTAAAGTAATATTTTTGAAAGATAATTATATCTTTGTAAAATATTAGTTGATTTGTAAATGAAATATAGATTAAAAGTCAATTAATTTTTATTTTTTTGGCACTCTTTGTTGACAAGTGCTAGAAGAAGTGATATTATATTTTTAGGCTTTAAAAGGAAAGGTGATAATATGGCTAAAAAACAATTTAAAGCAGAGTCTAAAAAACTTATGGAGCTTATGATAAACTCTATTTATACTAATAAAGATATATTTTTAAGAGAAATTATTTCCAATGCATCAGATGCGATTGATAAATTACATTATAAGTCACTTACTGATAGAAAAATAAAAATTGATACTGATGATTTTGCGAGTAAAGTTGATATTGATAAAGATAGTAGAACGATAACTATTTCTGATAATGGTATTGGTATGAGCAAAGAAGAACTTGAAAACAATTTAGGAACGATTGCTAAAAGTGGTTCTTCTGCTTTTAAAGAGGAAAATGATAAAAAAGAAAATATTGATATTATTGGACAGTTTGGTGTTGGATTTTATTCTGCGTTTATGGTGGCTTCTAAGGTTTCAGTTACTAGTAAAGCTTATGGCTCAGATGAGGCTTACTTATGGGAATCTGAAGGTATAGAAGGATATAATATTAAGTCTTGTGATAAAGAAGAATATGGGACTTCTGTTACTTTAACTTTAAAAGATGATAGTGATGATTTTGAATATAGTAAATATTTAGAAGATTATACTATTCAAGGATTAATTAAAAAATATTCTGATTATATTACCTATCCAATTAAAATGGAAACCGTTCATGTTCATGATGAAAAAGAGGTTAAAGAGGAAGAGGTTATTAATAGCTTGGTTCCTTTGTGGAAAAGGAATAAAAGTGAAATAACTAAGGAAGAGTATGATACTTTTTATAGTGATAAATTTTTTGATTATGAAAAACCTTTAAAGGTATTACACTTTAATATGGAAGGCGTTATTGGTTTTAATGCACTTTTGTATATTCCTTCGCACGCACCTTTTGATTACTATTCTAAAGAGTATGAAAAGGGATTGCAACTTTATTCTAATGGCGTTTTGATTATGGAAAAATGTGCGGACTTACTTCCTGATTATTTTAGTTTTGTTAAAGGTGTGGTTGATAGTCCTGATTTATCTTTAAATATTTCACGTGAGACGCTTCAGCAAGATAGAGTTCTTGTTAAAATTGCTAAAGCAATTGAAAGTAAAATTAAAAAAGAACTTGAAACTATGCTTGAAAAAGATAGAGAAACTTATGAAAAATTCTTTGATGCTTTTGGTCTTCAATTAAAAGCTGGCGTATGTGCAAACTATGGAATGGATAAAGACAAATTAAGTGATTTACTACTATTTAAATCATCTTTTGAAGATAAATATGTGACTTTAAAAGAATATGTTTCTAGAATGAAAGATGATCAAGATATTATTTATTATGCATGTGCGGAAAGTGAGTCTAAAGCAAGGATGCTTCCACAAACAGAAAATGCTTTATCTAAAGGATATGAAGTACTTTATTTAACTGAATATGGTGATGAGTTTGTAGTGCAGACTTTGATGGAATATGATAGTAAAAAGTTTGCAAATGTCTCTTCTTCAGAAACAGATCTTGATAGTAAAGAAGATAAAGAAGAACTCGATAAAATAAACAAAGAAAATAAAGATATGTTTGAGGCGATGAAAAAAGCTATTGATGTTAAAGAAGTCAGGTTTACTAGAAGTTTGAAAAATCATCCTGTATGTTTATCTAGTGAAGGAATGATTACGTCATCAATGGAAAAAGTTATGAATGCGATGCCTACAGGGCAAAATGTTAAAGCTTCTATGGTGATGGAAATTAATGAAAATCATGCGATTGCTTCTAAACTTAAAGATCTTTATAAAAAGGATAAGAAAAAACTTGAAAAATATAGTAAAATTTTATATGCACAGGCAAGACTAATTGAAGGACTTCCTGTGGAAAATCCTACAGAGCTTTCTAATTTAGTTTGTGAAGAATTATCTTAATATAACAAGTATTTAAATATACTTGTTTTTGTTAATAAGATTGATCCATATCCATTTATACTTCTTAATTTAGTTTTATCTTGTGTATCGGCTATTCAAGCTCCAATAATTATGATGAGTCAAAATAGAGAGGCTAAAAAAGATAGTTTACGAAATCAAAATGATTATGTTGTTGATTTAAAAAGTGAACTTATATTAGAGGATTTACACCGTAAGCTTGAACTTGTTTTGTCTAATCAAAACAAATTATTAGATATTTATGAGAAAAAATTAGATAAATAATTTTACAACAAACTTTTTACGTGTTATATTATTACTCGTGAGAAAAAATGTTTAGAAAAATAAAAGAAAAATTAAAATATGCTTTTAAATTTATTGGGGCGTTAGCCATACGTTTCTTGTGGCCTTTTTTTAGTGACGACGAAGATGGTGAAGAAAAAGTTATTAGGGCTAAAGTGTGGCTTAAAGATCAAAATGATTTAATAAAAGAAATTGATAATTTGCTTATGGAAAATCCTAAGGATGTTAAAAAATATGAAAGAAAATTGAAGCTTATTTCTAAAGAGCTTCCGGAAACAGAGGAATTTATACCGGTAAGAAAAAAAATAGAAGAAATAATAAATCTTTTAAATAACATAGGCGAGGTTAAGGATTATGGTCATAAAGAAGTAGATATACGTAATTTAGAAAATGATGTTGTCGATAAAGAAGAAATTATTTTGAATAAAAACGATGGTCAAAAGTATGATGTTTCTATCAAAACCGAAGAAAAAAAAGTTATTAAACTGGAAGAAAAAAAAGTTGTGAAAGTAAAAGAGGAAGCCAATGAAACTGTTTCTATTAATAAAAAAAATGTTGATAGATTAATAGAAAAAAGAAGTGATTTTTCTTTTGAAGAAAAAAAATCAGATGTTTTAGAAACTAAAAAAAATATAAATCATAACTATATAAAAGATAAGGTAGAGCTTGGTAATGATTTATCTAAAAATAAAAAAACAGAAAAAAAATTAAAACAAGAGAAAATAAGTTCTTCGATTATAATAGTTAAAACAGGCCCTAAACAAGCTTTGAAAGTAAGGAAAATAACTAATCGAAAAACTGCTGGTTTTCAACAAGATTTAACTATAGCAACTATGATTTCTAAAGAGATAGATTCTAATGTAAAAAAACAGGAACATATAAATAAAAAAACTGATGATAAACTTAATGTGGTAAATAAGCTGATTAGTCAGAAAAAAGCACCAAAATCTAAAATTTTGCTATCAAATTTGTTTAGAAACCGAGTTGTAAGAAATTTATTTAAGGTTTCTATTTTAAGTCATAGTTTGACAGCATCACTTAATTTATTAAATAATACTAATAATATTTATCAAAGAGTATCTTTTTTAACTTTAATTAGTAAGAAAAAGAGAAAAAGAAAGCTTAAAGAGATAACTCTTAAAAATATTTCTGATATTCAAAAGTTAAGATTATCTATAAAAAAAGCTTATTATGATAAAGTAGATGATTATGAAGTGGTTAGTATTTTAACAAAACTTGATAATATGGAAGACAATTTGATAAGGCAATATGAGAAAAATTTTTCTAAAGATAAACCTAAAGTAAAAAAATTAAAATTATTTCACTAAAAAATAGCATTTTTAAATGCTATTTTATTATTAATTTATCATTATCAACATCAATGTTAATGGTTTGACCAAAGTTTATTTTTTCTTCGATAATAGCTTTAGCTATTAATGTTTCTAGGTTTCTACTTACAAATCTTTTTATTGGTCTTGCGCCAAATTTTTCATCGTATGAAGAGTCGATAATGTATTCTTTTGCTTTGTCTGATAAATTTATTTTTAGTCTATTTGTTTTTAATCGTTCTTCGATTTCTTTAATTATTTTATCTAGTATTTGATAAACTATTTCTTTTGATAATGAATTAAAGATAATTATTTCGTCAATTCTGTTTATAAATTCTGGTTTAAAGGTGCGATTTAGTTCAGTTAAAACTAAGTCTGTGTTTTGATTTTCTAAAATGTATTCACTACCTAAATTAGATGTCATGATGATTATGGTGTTTTTAAAATCTACAGTTCTGCCCTGCGAATCAGTGATTCTACCATCATCTAATATTTGAAGCAAAATGTTAAAAACATCTTTATGAGCTTTTTCAATTTCATCAAATAAAACTATACTATATGGGTTTCTTCTAACGGCTTCGGTTAATTGTCCACCATCGTCGTAACCGACGTATCCTGGAGGAGAACCTATTAATCTGGCTACTGAATGACTTTCCATATATTCACTCATATCAATTCTAACCATATGTCTTTCGTCATCAAAAAGTTCATATGCTAAAGACTTGGCTACTTCTGTTTTACCAACACCAGTAGGCCCTAAAAATATAAATGATCCGATTGGTCTATTTGGGTCTTTTATTCCAGCTCTGGCTCTGATAATAGCTTCTGATACTAAATGTATAGCTTTGTCTTGTCCCTTAACTCTTTTTCTTAAATTGTTTTCTAGATTTAGAAGTTTTTCTTTTTCACCACCAACTAGTTTACTTATTGGAATATTTGTCCATTTTGATATTATTTTAGCAATTGATTGTTCGTCGACAGTGTCACTTAAAATATCTGATTTGTTGTTTTTTTGAAGTTCTTCTAATTCTTTTTCTAAAGCAGGAATAGTTCCATGTTTTAACCTAGCGGCAGTTTCTAAATCGTAGTTTGCTTCGGCAGTTTCTAAGTTCCTTTGTGATGTTTCTAATTCTTCTTTCTTTTTGTTTATTTGATTATTGACTTCTTTTTCGGCTTGCCATGCTTGGCGGAGAAGTTTTTCCTCGTTTTTTAGATTTTCTAATTCTTTGTCTATTTCTATTTTTCTATTTTTTGAAATGTCATCTTTTTCTTTTTTTATAGCGGCTTTTTCGATTTCTAACTGCATAATTTTTCTTGTGAGGTTATCTAAATTTGTTGGAACTGATTCCATTTGAACTTTGATGGTAGCGCAGGCTTCATCAACTAGATCGATGGCTTTATCTGGTAAGAATCTATCGGTTATATATCTATCTGATAAAGTGGCTGCAGCTATTAAGGCATTATCTTTGATATCGACACCATGATAAACTTCGAATCTTTGTTTTAATCCACGAAGAATTGTTATGGTATCTAAAACAGTTGGCTCTTGTACTGTTACTTTTTGAAATCTTCTTTCTAAGGCGCCATCTTTTTCAATGTATTTTCGATATTCGTTTAAGGTTGTAGCACCGATACAATGAATTTCACCTCTAGCAAGCATAGGCTTTAGCATGTTTCCAGCATCCATGGCACCTTCAGCTCCGGCACCTACTATCATATGGATTTCATCGATAAACATAATAATTTGTCCATCCGATTGTTTTATTTCTTTTAAAACAGCTTTTAAACGTTCTTCAAATTCACCGCGGTACTTAGCTCCGGCAATTAGGGCACCTAAATCTAATTCCCAAACTATTTTGTTTTTTAAACTATTAGGGACGTCGCCTTTAATTATTCTGGCAGCCAAACCTTCGACAATGGCTGTTTTACCAACACCAGGTTGTCCAATTAAAACTGGATTGTTTTTGGTTTTTCTTGATAGTATTCTGGTTATAGAGCGAATTTCTTCGTCTCTACCAATTACTGGATCGACTTTGCCATCTTTGACGCTTGCGGTAATATCTCTACCATATTTTTCTAATGGATTTTGTAAATTTTCTTCATATCCTTGTTGTTCATTCATAAATATCCCTCCTTTTTAAATATATGTGACTGTTTATAATTATACTCTTTTTTTAGCACTTGTCAAGAGAGAGTTCTAAAAAAGTGGTTAGACAAGCTTAATTTTTTTTGATATACTTTTTTTGGTGAAGAGTTATGGATAAACTTAGTAATAGAACTGTGGTTATTATTGGCTTTGCAATTATAATTATTGGAATTTTGCTTGTTTCTTCTAATTATTTAGCTGGTAAGAAAAACAAAGCTTATGAAAGGGTTAATATTTCTTTGTATTCTGAAAACAATGGTGTTACTATTGATAATACTCCAAAAAATATTGCGGCAGCAGGTGTAGAGGTTAGTGAAGATAAGAAAAACAGCAATTATTTGGGAATTTTAAAAATTGATAAGATTGATTTAGAACAGGGTTTTTATGATAAAGGCAGTGAACTTAATAATGTAGATAAAAGTGTAACTTTACTTGATCCTTCGGATTATCCTGATAAAAAGAATGGTAATACTATTTTAGTTGCTCACTCTGGAAGTAGTTATTTAGGTTATTTTAAGCATTTGTGGAAACTTGAAAAAGGTGATTTGGCTTCTGTTGTTTATAAAGGTAAGACATATGTTTATAAAATTGTAAATATTTATAATGATACGAAAGATGGTGATGTTACTATTTATCGTGATAAAAGCAAAACTACACTTACGATGATTACTTGTACTAAAGACAGTGATACTGAACAAACTATATATATTGCGGAATTACAATAGACCTATTGGTCTGTTTTTTTGTATGTTTTGTTTGTTTTTACATATAATATTAAAAAGGTTTTCAATTTGACAGGTTTTGGTGTTTGTGTTAGAATAGGCCTTGTTTTCTTATGCAGGAGAGGGTGAAAAATGAAAACGAGTAAATCGGTAAAGGCCGTAATTATGGCCGTAACGATACTATGTTTAGTAGGAACTATGTTTGGTTCTACTATTATTACCTTAAATGGTGAGAATGAATATGTAAGTAAGAATGATACTTTACTTAAAGAAAGTGATTTAAATATACCTTCAGTTAAGTTAAATAGTGCGAAAATTACTGATGTTAATTTTAATACTGAAGAGGTTAAAACTTTGGATATTGCTCCGGCAAAATCTGAAGAGGAATTTTTAAAAGAACAAAGAGAAGCTGAAAGAAATAAGGTTGTGTATGAGGGAATGACTTTAGGAGAGCTTTCTGATAAGTTAGACCGCGCATTAAAATCTGATCTTTCTGGACAAGGTTATACTTTTGCGTCTTATGCTGTGGAAATGGGAGTTGATCCATATTTAGCAGTGGCAATTACTCTTCACGAAACCGGATGTAACTGGCAGTGTAGTTCGCTTCTTAGACAATGTAACAACGTTGGTGGTATGAAAGCGGGCGGTGATGGTTACTGCGGAAGTTATGCTTCGTTTCCAACTTTAGAAGAGGGAATAAGAAGATTTATGGATAATTTGAATAGGAACTATTTTTCGCAAGGTTTAACTACTCCTGAGACTATTGGTCCTAAGTATGCGGCAAGTAGTACTTGGGCAACTCAAGTAAATGCTTACATTAGTTCGATAAAAGCAGCTTAGCTGCTTTTTTTGAAAATGTCGATTTGACGAAACTGCGTTACTATGGTAAAATGATGCATAGCATAGGAGAGATGATATGAAAACTAATCATATGGTTTATGCAATTTTAATATTTGGTCTTATTGTTTCATTTACTACACCTCGTATTTTACAGATTGTTTTTTCTTCGGAAAATGCTGAAACATATGCTTCTAGTAATAAACAAGTTTTGGCAGGTACTAAAGAAAACGTTAATGATTCAGTTAAGGCAATTAATAAGGCTTCTAGCGTAGATATTGCGATTGCTACACCAATTATTGAAGAGGTAAAAGAAGAAGAGGCTAAAGAAGAGGTAAAGGAACAGCAAGTAACAGAAAAAAAAGAAACTACTACACTTACAGCTGCACCTACTTTGACTAAATCATATAATGATATGAGTACTGATGAACTTATTAGTGCGATTGCTTCTGGGGCTTTTAAACTTGAGTATTCTTCTTTGTATGATACTAATGCTAATAAATTATCAAAATCTAAAGGTGCGTTGTATTATGACGGACACAAAGAAACATATTATTCCCAGAGGGTTTTACCTGGTTCATCTTTAAGAATTTCAGGTCGTCACGTTGCTGATGATGGAACTGTAAGAGATGGTGAAGGTTATATAGCGGTTGCGGCTAATTCATCTTATTTAGCTAAGGGAACTGTTGTTAAAACTTCTTTAGGCCCTGGAAAAGTTTATGATTCAGGGTGTGCTTCAGGAGTAATAGATATATATACTGATTGGTAAAAATTTATAGGCGGTTTATACCGCTTTTTGTTTGCTGTTTTTTGGTAATTAAGGTATAATAAATATAGGTGAAAATATGGTAGAAAAAAGAATTGATGAACTTATAAAATTAATTGATAAAGCTAATTATGAATATTATACTTTGGATAGTCCTAGTATTACTGACCAAGAATATGATAGATATATGCAAGAATTACAAAGACTAGAAGAGAGATATCCTAATTTACAAAGAGATGATTCACCTACTCAGCGAGTTGGTAGTAAAGTTATTGATGGTTTTGAAAAGGTAACGCATGAAATTCCGATGTTGTCATTAGGGAATGTGTTTAATGAATCTGAAATAATTGCATTTGATGAAAGAGTGAGAAAGGTTGTTCCTGATCCAAAATATGTAGCCGAACTTAAGATAGATGGTCTTTCTGTTTCACTAGTTTATCGTGCTGGTAAGTTGGTTAGGGCGGCTACGAGAGGTGATGGTGTAACTGGTGAGGATATTACGCATAATGCCCGAACTATTAAAAGTATTCCACTTACGATAAACAAGCCAATTGATATTGAGGTTCGAGGCGAAATTTATATGAGTAAGGCTTCTTTTAATAAGTTAAATGAAAATGGAGAAAACTTTGCAAATCCTCGTAATGCGGCAGCTGGTAGTGTGAGACAATTAGACTCAAAAGTTGCGGCTAAAAGAGGTCTTGATTGTTTTATTTATCATTTACCTGATCCTGAAGATTATGGTATTTATACACATTATGATGCTCTTAAATTCATGAAAGAACTTGGTTTTGTAACTAATCCTAATAATAAAAAAATAAATGATTTGAATGAACTTATTGAATATATTGATTATTGGACGGAAAATAGGCCTAATTTACCATATGAAATTGATGGTATAGTCATTAAAGTTAATGAAATTGCAGATCAACAAAAGCTTGGTTTTACGGTAAGAACTCCTAAGTGGGCTACAGCTTATAAATTTCCTGCAGAAGAGGTTTTAACGAGAGTTAAGGAAATTATTTTTACTGTTGGAAGAACTGGACAAGTTACCCCAAGTGCAAACTTGGAGCCTGTAAGAGTAATGGGTTCTGTTATTTCTAGAGCTACGTTACACAATGAAGATTATGTTAAGGAGAAAGATATTAGAACTGGTGATGTGGTTGCAATTAAAAAAGCAGGGGATGTTATTCCTGAAGTTGTTAAGGTAATTTTTGACCGCAGAGATGGTAGTCAAAAACCGTTTGAAATGATAAAAAAATGTCCAATTTATGGATGTGAACGTACCAAAAAAGATG
>JAFUBK010000028.1 GCA_017460245.1 Bacilli bacterium | reverse complement strand
AATCAAAATTTGAAAATTTACTTGCAAAAATAAAACTATATGAGAATTTTAGTATTATCATTGTTGATGATTATACTAAAATTAAATCTACTGAGTTTGAAACATGGTTTAGAAACTCATTTAATGTTAATGATGGAATTTGGATTGGAAGAGGAATTTCTGATCAAAATTTACTTCATATTTCTGGACTAACTAAAGAAATGACTGTAAATTATAAAAATGATATGGGGTATGTAATAAGTGAAAATATGGCAACTTTATGTAGATTTATTGATTATGTTACTGCGGATGAAGGTGATGCTGATGACAAATAAAATTTTAATTAAATTAATTGTTCCAGATATGGATGCTGATTTTGATGTGTTTGTGCCTGTAAATGAAGTCGTTTGGAAAGTAAAAAAAATGCTTTTGAAATGTATTGGTGATATTTCTAACAATAGTGTTAATTTAAATGAGGAATTTATTTTAATTAATAAAGATAATAGTAGAGTATATACAAATAACGAAATTGTTATTGACACTGATATAAGAAACGCTTCTGAACTTTTATTTATATCAAAAAAAGGATAGTTTTCTATCCTTTTTGTAAATTAGTGTAAACTATTATGATTTTTATTGACTTATTATCTTTAGTATTGATAAAATAAGCTTAGATAGAATATGATCTATCAAAATAGGAAAGGAGAAATAAAAATGGCATTAAGTCAAGATAGTTCTACATCTTTAGGATTTAATCCAGATGTTGTAAATGCTGCGATTACTAAAATTAATGAGGCATATACAGCTATAGCAACAGCAATTGGTTCAGAAACACAGAATCAATTTGTACAATATGTATCTGAAAACTGGGCTGCTCCACAAGCACAAAAGTATTTTGCAAAAGTTGATGAGGCTTTTAATAGTTTAAAGGCATCTATTGATACTATTTTCCAAAGCGTTGCTGATTCAATGAATAGTGCTGGATCTATTTGGTCTGGTGTTACAGGAAGACCTTTTAACAGAGTTTCTTATACTAAATCATCAGAAAAAATTGATGTAAGCATAATTAAAGAAAGTATAAACGGGGTTAGTGGAATTACTACTGATTGTGGTTCTACTGCTAAAAGTAGACTTTCTACTATTATGAATAAAATTGATAGTGAACTTGGTAAAGCTGCGGCAGCTGTTAGTTCACCAGATGTATCAGGGTTTACTCAGGGTGCTTCGGGGTCACTTGCTGCTTCTCTTAAACAAATTCAATCCAATGTTTCAAGTACTTCAAATGATTTAACAACTGGATTAGGTAATGCTACTCAATCAACTGTTGAAACTTATCAAGAAGCTGAAAGCAAAATTGCCCAAGCATTTGCTGGTAATGAATAATTTAGGAAAAATATTTTTCCTAAATGTATGATAGCAAATTTATTGCTACCATACATGTGGGAATAATTAAATATCAAATAGAGGATGATGTTTATGGAAATACATATAGAAGCTTTGAAAAAAGAAATAAATAATTATAATAGGCTTGTTAATGATTATGAAAAATGCAAGCTTAATTTATACAATGTACTTGGCCAAACATCATCTGCTTGGCACGATGGTATATCTGGGAAATTTATAAATCGCGTTGCTAAAGAAAAGGTTGAGGCTGATAATATTTTGTCACAAATAACTTCTGTTTTGGATGTATACAAATTTATTTTAAGTCGATATGAATCATTTGGAAATAAAATTGTTTTTGATTTGGGAATGCAAGCTGCAATTCGCGGAAGTTTTGATAAGTATATAGCAAGCTTAGATTCTGTTATTTATAGGTATAATACGTTAAATTTAGGTTTTTATCCAAATGAAATATATCAAATACTAAATCAAAAAGGAAGAATTATTTCAGTTAAAAATGATGTAGTTTTGGTAAGAGATAAAACAATGCATATTTTTCAACAACTTGAAGAAATTGAAAGGGAAGTTGCTAATAGAATTGCTAGAATAAATATAACAATCGTAAAAGAAGACGATATAACTGAGTATATGTAAGGGGATAGAATATGGAAAGCATTATATATAAAAGTCAATTAGAAGATATAATTGTCAAAATAGGTATGTATATTAACGAAGAAGAAGTGGATTTTGATAAATTAAAAAATGTATTTATTAATTTATCGTATTGTTATAAAACAAATAATACAAATAGTCTAACTTCTTTATCAAATGATATAAATAACAGTTTGAAAGCTATAGATAAAAACTGTAAAAACGATACTGTTATTTTGAAAAAAGTGATTGAAAAATATGTTAAAGCGGAACAAGATTCTGAAAGAATATTAAGTAATATAAAAACTAAGTGATAGGAGAATATATTATGGAAGAAGATGAATACAAGAGACAACAATATATTTATTTACGAAGCGGTATGTATGATGTTCGAAATAGGCTGGATGTGGCAATTGAATCTTATAATAATTTACTTAGTAATTTAAAAAGTGGTTTAACGACTGACGGAAATGTTTTTTATAGTGATGAACTAAGTGGTGATATTAATACAGTTATTAATGTTAGAAATGAAGTTACGAATCGTACTTTAGTTAGTATAAATTATAAGATATGATATTATAATCATTTTTGCATATGTGAAAATGATTATTTTTTTAATTTGTTATGTTTGTATTAATAATTAAATTATAGTTGTAATTTTTTTAAAAACTTTGTAATTAGAAAGTTGTGATACTGACAGTAAAGAGTGATGTTATCACTCTTTTTGTATGTTTGTTCTTTTTTTTTTAATGTTTTTTTGATATAATTACTTATAGTTAAAAGGAGTGATTTTATGCGTGCGTTGTCTGAGCAAGAAAAAGTTAGAAGAGATAAGCTAGAAGAAATAGCAAAAATATGTAATCCATATCCTGCAAAATATGAAAGAACACATACGTTGTTAGAAGCTAAAGATTTAGAGGATGGTACTAAGAATGTAAAAGTTGCAGGAAGAATTGTTTTTGCTAGAAAAATGGGAAAACTTAGCTTTGTTAAAATTAGAGATATTGAAAATGCTTTTCAACTAGAATTTAAAATAGATGTTGTAGGTGAAGAAACGTATGCTTTTTTTAAAAAGTTAATTGATACAGGAGATTTTATTGGCGCTAAGGGTGAAATATTTACTACGCAAACTGGAGAAAAAACTTTAAGAGTAGAAGAGTTTGAATTTTTAGGTAAAGCTTTAAGACCGCTTCCTGAAAAGTTTCATGGACTTACCGATATGGAGCTTAAGTATAGAGAACGCTATGTTGATTTAATAATGAATGAAGAAAGTCGTAAGGTGTTTTTGGGAAAAAGTAAATATTATTTATTTTTGCGTAACTTTTTAAGTGACAGAGGATTTTTAGAAGTAGAAACACCAGTTATTCAAACAAGTATATCAGGGGCAACTGCCAAGCCATTTTTTACACACTATAATGCTTTAGATATTGACTGCAATTTACGTATCGCACCAGAATGTTATTTAAAGGAACTTATTGCCGGTGGTTTTGATAGGGTTTTTGAGTTTGCTAAATGTTTTAGGAACGAAGGCATGGATGCTGATCATAATCCAGAATTTACACAGGTAGAGTGGTACTGCGCATACTGGGATTTTGAAGATAATATTAAGTTATTCCAAGACTTAATAAGAGAATCTATTAAGTTTTTAACTGGTAGTACTAAAATTATGTATCAAGGTAAAGAATTAGATTTTAGTGGTGATTGGGAAAGAATTAATTATATCGAAAAATTGACTGAAATTTTAGGATTTGACTTTTTATTAGAAACTGATATTGATGAGTATAAAAATAAAGTAATAGAAAAAGGATTTTTTAAAGCTTCTGAATTAGAAGAATATAAGTCTATATCTGCTTTAACAGACTTTTTATATAAAAAACTACTTAGAGCTAATATTGTTGGTCCAGTAGTTATGTATAATTATCCAGCTAGTTTAAAACCTCTTGCTAGAAGAAACGATGATGATGAGAATGTTGTTGATTGTTTTCAAGTTGTCGTTTGTGGTAGTGAAATGTGTAATGCTTATTCAGAACTTGTTAATCCAAAAACACAAAGAAGTACCTTTGAAGATCAATTAAAAGCTAAAGAAGCTGGGGATGACGAAACTATGGATTTGGATGAGGATTATTTGCTTTCTATGGAAACTGGAATGCCACCAATATCAGGACTTGGTTTTGGTATTGAAAGACTTATGATGATTGCTTTTGATCAACCATCTGTTAGAGATGTCACATTGTTTCCAACTATGAAAAATCAAGATTAGAAACCAGTGGTTTATTTTTTTTTTAATAATTTTTTAACTTCTAAATATAATTAATTAGGAATTGTACTAGGAGGGATAATAATGGTAAATAAAAGAAGTTTGTGGTTTTTAACGCTTTTTAGTTTAATACTGGTACTTAGTGTATATTATATTACAATGCCAAGTGAACTTTTAATGACTACTAATAATATTAAAAACGAAGAAGTTAAAGAGGTTTCTGGTGAAGAAAATAGTGAAAGTGCGGAACTAGTGGCGTTAAGGGTTGAATCTGAAGAGGAAATGCTTGATAAGATTAATGAGTTAAAAGAGGTAATTACTAATAAAAAATCATCAAATGAAGAAAAAAATAAGGCTTTTGATACTATGCAAAAAATAAATCAAAATCGTGGTAAAGAAGAGGAAGTGCAAAATAAAATTAAAAATGAACAAAAACTTAATAGTTTTGTTAAAATAGAAAATAATGATGTGACAGTTGTTATTGATAGTACAAAGCACGATAAATCTTTGGCTAATAAAATAATGAGAACTGTGCAATCTTGTTTTGATAATAAAATGTCTATATCTGTTAGATTTCAAAAATATCTCATTTTGAGTTTTTTATTTAGGCTTTTTTTCTCACTAAAAAATTAGGTGTGCATAAAATAATATGAGTAAGTATAAGCCACCCAACTTAGGAAGTGAGGAAATTATGAAAAAGGGTATTTTGACAAAAAGAGAACACGAAGTATTTGTTTTACTTACAAAGAGCAAAACAACTAGCGAAATTGCTGAAGAATTAAAAATAAGCGAAAAAACTGTTCGTAATCATATATCTAATGCTATGCAAAAGCTTGGAGTAAAAGGCCGTGCTGGTGCGGTGGTTGAACTTTTAAAGCTTGGAGAAATTTCACTTTAAAAAGGTTAATAATAAACCTTTTTTTTCATATTATTTAAATAGGTGAAAAGAATGCTAAAAAAACTTAGTGTGAAGAAACTTGCGTTAACAACAGTAGCTTTATTTGCAATTTTACTTATTTATTTAATTCCTGGTAATGATCATAAGCTTGATACTATATCTGATTTAGAATATGTAAATGCAAATGTTACAATAAATCCTATTTTTTTACTTGATAAAAACAGTTATGTGTCTTTGTCGGAGGTTGTTTTGACTAATACGCAAATTGAAGAAAAGGCGTTAGAACTTTTAAATGTGCTTACGGTAGGTGGAGCTGATAGTAAGATACCAAGTGGATTTAAGGCAATACTTCCTCCTGATACAAGAGTTCTTAGTTTGAAATATAAAGATGGTTTAATTAAGGTGGATTTTTCTGATGATATTTTAGATGTTAGTGATGAGATGGAAGAAAAAATTGTTGAAGCAATTGTTTATACTTTAACATCTATTGATGATGTAGATAAAATTATAATTTATGTTGAGGGAGAAATTCTTACAAAACTTCCTAAAAGTAAAATTAATTTACCTAGTACTTTAGATAGAAGTTATGGTATCAATAAAAAATATGAGTTTACAAGTATTAATGATATAAATTCAGTTACGGTTTATTATGTTTCTCAGAATAATGGAAGAGAGTATTATATACCAGTTACGAAATATTTAAATGATAATAGAGACAAAATATCAATTGTTATTGATGAGTTAACAATTGGACTTAATTATAATGAAAAATTAATGAGTTTTTTAAATAGTGATGCGAAACTTGTTTCTAGTAGTATTGATGGTGATACTTTAAAACTTGAATTTAATTCATCTTTGTTTGACGACGTAACAACAAAAGAGGTTTTAGAAGAAGTGGTTTACACTATTTGTTTGTCGGCTTATGATAATTATGATGTTGAAAATGTGTCTTTAATTGTAAATAACGAGGAAATTTACAAAACGACTTCGAAAATACTTGAAAATAAAAAAGATTTATAGTATAATTAGTTTGCACTTGTTGGTGTAAGCTGTCTCCGTAGCTCAGCTGGATAGAGCAACGCCCTTCTAAGGCGTGGGTCGTAGGTTCGAATCCTACCGGGGACGCCACTTTGTATATAACCGCTTAATGGCGGTTTTAATTTGTGTTTTTTTCCTTTTTGTGATAGAATAACTATCCGTTAGGAGGGGAATTATGGAAAACTCAAGTTCAAACAAACTTTTAAAAAGCGATTTTTATTTTATAAGCCTTTCTAAATGTATAGATGAGGCTACAGAAAAAGCAGTTCCTAAAATAAAATCATTAATTAATGGTAATTATCTGTTTGGTAATACTGATTCGCTTAATTTACGCTTGATAAAAGATAAAAATGCGATTAATCAATTAGTTTATCAAATTGTTAAATCTAATCACTTAGATTACTTTAGATATCTTAAAACTAAGGATACTGTTGATAATAGAGGTAAACTTAGAGATTTAATTCATGTTTATGCTAATTCCGAAGATATGCATGGAGAGGTAATTACGGGAATGGAACCAGAAGTATTGGAAATGATTTATCAAATACAAGAAAACCAAGATATTTTTAGAAAAAATACAAGATCAAAATTTCCAGAATTTGATTATACTATGGAAACTTGGGAAGAAAATTACGAAAAATTAGCTAAGTTGGATGATTTAATTAAAAAGTATCTTGAATACAAAGGTTTAATAGAAAGAGAAGAAAAAATAGTTTTAGATGTTCAAGAACCTAAACCTAAAAGAAAAGTTTATTATTTATAAAAAAAAGAAGATTTAATCTTCTTTTTTTGGTATTAGTTTAGTTAAATTTATTTCGTTAGAAGCTTTGAGATACACTGATTTATTTTTTATTATTTGCGGGTTAATATCTTCTACTTTTGAATAGTGAAAAACAGGGAAATTTTTCTTTTTTAAAAACTTGTAAACTCTTTTCATTTCTTTACCAACTAGGTGTATTTCTTCAAAACTAAAATTGTTTTGGTATAAATATTTTGCAATATTGAGGTGTATTTTTCTGATCATTAGTCCTAAATCAAGGATATCTCCTAGGATAATTATTTTGTTTTTTTTGTTTTGTTTTTCAAAATAATTTAGCCCATTTATGACAGTTTCATAAGAGGCTGCGTAACAGTCATTTATTATAATATATCTTCCAAAGTTTATTTTTTCCATTCTGCTTGGTGAAGTTTTAAATTTAGCAATTCCCTTAATAATGTTATTGACATCCATTTCTAAAAGAAGACCAATTTTAAAAGCACAAATAGAGTAGTTAATTAAGTATTCTAAATCACTATTAATTGTGACTTTATAACGTTTTGCTCCTGCATCAATGGTATAACGATTTTTTTTACCTAGAATTATGTTAGATATTTCTTCTGCGAAAACACTATATTCAATTGTTTTGCCATCGATTTTAGCTTTTCTAATTAAACTATCGTCCATGTTTTTTAAGAAATATTCTGATCCTTTAGCAATGCTTATTTTTTCTTTTAATGTGTTTTTTAAACTTTTGAAATTACCGATGTGAGCCGTTCCAATATTAGTTACTAAAGAAATTGTTGGATGGCATATGTTTCTCAGTAGTGAAATTTCGCCACTATTTTTACTTCCAAGCTCTAGAAGAATTATGTCTACGTTTTTATAATTTATGATACTTAAAGGAACATCTATTTGTTTATCTCTTAAACCGATGTTTGAAAGTACTTTGAATTCTTGTTTTAAAACACTATTAATCATTTCTCTTTGTGAAGTTTTACCGAAACTACCAGTTATGGCAATAACTGGTATATTTAATTTTTGCCTTTTTATT
>JAFUBK010000027.1 GCA_017460245.1 Bacilli bacterium | reverse complement strand
TACAGGTGATGTAACAGATACAAAAACTTTGAGTTATTTGCCAACTGAGGGATATGTATCTATAAGCCTGGTTGATCCTGAGACTAAAAATAATTATGATGTTAATGAATCGCCCGGTCCGGTTTCTAATTCAGGCGATGATGAACATAATAATTATGAATATATAGTAAATTTAGTGGTGCAATCTGATTAGGAGTGGAATAATGGAAGAGGGAATGTCTAAAGAAAAGGTCGTTGGAATGATTTTTGTTTTAGTAATTATTATATTACTTGCACTTTTAGCAGGCTTTATTACTAATAAAAATAAGAGGCATCAACAACTTCAAAATCAAATTGTAACACATCAAAAATATGATATAAGTGCGAAGGTAAATGGTAATTGTGTTGTATATGCTTCTTTAAAACTTCCTTATGTTGAAAAGGGTATTACGGCTTATTATAAAAGTAAAAATATTTCTAATAATGTAAATGTTACTTACTATTATGATGGCAGACAAGTGGCGGATATTGATTTAAAACAAAAAGGGGTATATTTAATAGAATATTATATTACAAATGACGATGATACTAAACACATAACTATTCATAGAGCTGTAGTTGTTACTAAATAAAAACGTTAGAGTTTTTTCTAACGTTTTTATATTTTTCTATAAAGACCTATAGCTTTACCTAAAATAGACACATTATTTAATATGATGGGATCCATAGTATCGTTTTCTGGCTGAAGTCTAATATGATCTTTTTCTTTATAAAAAGTTTTTAATGTGACTTCATTTTCTTCTGTCATAGCGACGATAATTTCTCCGTTTCTAGCAGTATTACGTCTTTCAACAATAACAATGTCACCATCTAAAATACCGGCGTTAATCATACTGGTACCACTTACTTTTAAAGTAAATACCTCTTTATCTTTCGGAAGTAGATATGCTGGAAGTGAGAAAAATTCATTTGGCATTTCAATAGCTTCAATAGGTGAACCAGCAGTAATTTTACCCAAAAGCGGTACTTTAGCTATTTCTTCGTTTGTTTTATCAAATTCGTTGTCAACAAGAAGTTCTATAGCTCTGTTTTTAGAGTTGTCTTTGCGGATAAAACCTTTTTTTTCAATGTTTTTTAAATGTGCATGAATGGTAGCTGGTGATGAGATATCTAAAGCTTTACCAATTTCTCTAACTGTAGGCGGGTATCCGTGAGATACAATATATGATTTAACGTAGTCCAAAACATCTTTTTGGCGGTTTGTCAGTTTTTCCATAATTCCTCCTTTATTTTTTCAAATTAATAATAACACAATTTTACGTAAAAGTCAAACATTTGTTTGAAAATGTATTGACACGAATATTTGTTCGTGATAAGATATAGGTACAGAAGGAGGTATAAATATGAAAATGTTAAAAAGTAAAGCAACTATTGCTTTGATTGTAATGGTTTTAGGAGTATCTTATGTAGGAGGAATTGATAATAGTAGTTTTGAAGACAATACACAAAATTACGAACAATCAATAGCAACTAATGCATAAATATTGTTTTACACTAATAAATTTGTTATAATGAACAAAGAATAAGAGGGATATATTTATGGATAGAGTACTTGCCAATTTAAAAACTTTAAGTATTGATATGATTGATAATGCTTCGTCTGGGCATCCTGGGATTGCTTTATCGTCAGCGCCTATTATTTATACTTTGTATGCTAATCATATGTATGTTAATCCTAAAGATCCGAAATGGCTTAATCGTGATCGTTTTGTTTTGTCTGCAGGTCACGGATCTGCTTTGTTATATGCTTGTTTATATATGGTTGGTTTTTTAACACTTAAAGATTTGAAACAATTTAGAACTATTAAATCAGTTACTCCAGGACATCCTGAATATGGCTTAACTAATGGTGTAGAAGCTACTACTGGGCCTCTTGGACAAGGAATTGCTACGGCTGTTGGTATGGCAATGGCTGAAAAACACCTACAAACGCTTACTAAAAATAAGTTTGATTATTATACTTATGTTCTTTGTGGTGATGGCGATTTAATGGAGGGTATTAGTTATGAAGCATGTTCACTTGCCGGAACGTTAAAATTATCAAATTTGATAATTTTGTATGATTCTAATAATGTTTCATTAGATGGAAATATAGATTTAACTTTTACAGAAGATGTTCGTGAGCGATTTGATGCGATGGGATGGTATACGACTTTAGTTACTGATGGAAATAAAACTAAAGATATTGACAAAGCTATTAGAAGAGCAAAAAAATCAGGATTACCATCACTTATCGAAATAAAAACGGTATTGGGAGAAGGCTCTTTGGATGAGGGAAGCAATAAAGTTCATGGAAAACCGCTTTCTAGGAATGATATTATAAATTTACATAAAAAACTTAGTATTCCATATGAACCTTTTTATGTTGATGAAGAGGCGGTGAAAGAATTTCGTCAAAAAATCATTAATCGAACATCTGAAAAATACATCAATTGGAATGAAAATTATCAAAATATGAATTTCTGTAGTGAATTTGAACTGATGGATATCTATAAAACGGAAAAAATTCCAGTTTTAGAGCCACTTACAGAGAGTAATGCAAAAATTTTAAATTATATTGCTAATAAAACTAATTTATTATTTGGCGGAAGTGCTGATGTTTTTTCTTCAACAAAAGTTTATTTAAATAACAAAGGCAATTTTTCATCTTTAAATTATGCTGGTAAAAATATTTATTTTGGTGTGCGTGAACATGCAATGGGAGCAATTTTAAATGGTATTGCTTTAAGTGGCTTTTTACCTTTTGGTTCAACCTTTCTAGCGTTTGCTAATTACTTATATCCTTCAATTAGACTTAGTAGTTTGATGTGTTTACCAGTTACTTATATTTTTTCTCATGATTCTGTTGCAATTGGTCAAGATGGGCCAACGCACCAGCCAATTGAACAACTTTCCCAGCTAAGAAGCATACCTGATTTTACAGTTTATCGTCCAGCTGATTACAACGAAATTGTTGGTACTTGGAGAAGTATTTTAAAGCTAAAAAAACCTAGTGCGATTATACTTTCAAAATTAACAGTACCAACATTATTAGAAAGTAATCCATATAAAGTTGAAAAAGGGGCTTATATTATTAAAAAGGAAAGAGGCAATGTTGATTTAATTTTGCTTTCTTCGGGATATGAGGTTAATACTTGTATAAATATAGCGAATAAGCTAGAAAATTATAATGTAAGGGTAGTTAGTATGCCGTCTTCTAGTTTGTTTTTAATAACGTCGAAAGAGTATCAAAGACAAATTTTACCGATTGGTGTTAAAACTATAGTGGTTGAAGCGGCATATGCAGATGATTTAAGAAGGTTTGTAAGCAATGATAAATATTTGATTACGTTAAATAAGTTTGGAATAAGCGGAACGCCTTTAGAGGTTTTAGATTTTATGGATTTCACTGAAGAGCAAATTACTGCGCGAATTTTGGAATTACTTTGATAAATGTTGCCAAATGTAATTATTTTTAGTAAAATATCTTGTAGAAAGGAAGGATATTATGAACTGGGGAGCATTTTTAATAGATGTATTACAAGTTGGTATAGGTTTAGTTATTGGGCTTGTTATTGGTTTTTTTGTAGCCAGAAGGCTTATGAAAAAACAAATGAAGGAAAACCCACCAATTAATGAACAAATGATTAAAGCTATGATGTCTGGAATGGGAAGGACTCCAAGTCAGAAACAAGTTAATCAAATGATGAAACAAATGCAGAGATATATGTAATATTTCTGTTTTTTAATTTTGTTTGACTTTTTACTTCGTTTGTGCTAGTATACTAACTCAAACGAAAGGGGGATTATATGGCAACGTTAATCCAAAAACAAGTTGATGATCTAAAAAAGGAATTGTTTAAAGTTGAATGTGAGATTGTTAGTACTACTGAGCTATTACAATCTAGGCAATATGAGCAAACTGAGGGTTTAGATGATTGTATTTGTCAAATTGTTGATTATGAAACTTGGGAGAAACTTTTAAGTCTTGAAAAACGAAAAGGGGAAATTAACTCTTATTTACATGATCCGGTTCTTGCAACTGCACAATCAGCCGATAAAGTTCAAGTTGGTAGTTTTTGTACTTGTATTTCTACTACTGGTAAAGTTCTTAATTTTGTACTTGTTGAACAACTAATTACAGCTGGTAATTATGGTCAGTGGCACGATGGGGATACAAAAATAATGTATGTTAGCTTAGATTCACCACTTGGTAAAGCTATTTTGGGTGCTAGAGTTGGTGATGAAGTAGATTATATTATACCAAACAAAAAAGTTTTAACAGTTACTGTCGATTCTGTTGACAATGAGATGTATTTAGCACCTAAAGAAGATAAAAAACAAAAAGCACTTGGAATTCATCCAGCAATGCAATAAGCATTGCTTTTTGTTTGACTTTTTTTTATTTAAAAGATAAGATAACATATGGTGATGAAAATGGATGAAGAGATTATAAAAGAAATAGTTTTAAATGTAAAAATAGAGATTGTTGGTATTGATGATGTTAGTGGTCTATGTTTTTATACTTCTAATAATATTAGTTATGATCTTAATGCTTTGGGTATAAAAAATCAAATATTTAATATTCGTGATTTAGCGGATGCTGATTATGATCATTATTTTGTACTGGCAAATAGTAACTACTTAATTGATTTAACTTAGAGTCAGTTTTTGAAAAAAGAAAATCATACTTTAAGGTTTTTTGACGAGTGGCCTAGTGAGATTCTTTTAAAAAGTGAAAAAGGTAAAATTATATTGGAAGATTTATTAAGTCAAGGTTATATAATTACGGATAATGAGATGATGAATTTATATTTAAAAAGTTTTAATGAATATTTAGATCCTAT
>JAFUBK010000002.1 GCA_017460245.1 Bacilli bacterium | reverse complement strand
TGGTATAGTGATGAAAACTTAACAAAACTTTATACATTTACGACAATGCCAGCAGAAAATATAACTTTATATGCAAAGTGGACAGAAAGTGAAAATATTATAAGGTATATAACAAACGGAGGAGTAAATGATGAATCAAATCCAACGACATATACAACAGGAGAAGAAATATTATTAAAAGAAGCAACGAGGAAAGGTTATACGTTTAAAGGTTGGTATAGTGATGAACAGTTTAATAATAAAGTAGAAAAGATAACTGCTAAAATGAATGAAGACATGATTTTATATGCCCTTTGGGAGGCAAATACATGTACAATAACTTTCAACAGTAATGGTGGAAGTATTGTTCCAACAATTGAAAAACTATATGGAGAAAAAATAGCAGAACCAGATATACCAACAAAAGAAGGTTATAAATTTGCAGGCTGGTATAGTGATGAAAACTTAACAAAACTTTATACATTTACGACAATGCCAGCAGAAAACATGACGTTATATGCTAAATGGTACGTATATTATACTATAGATTATATTTTAGATGGGGGAATAAATAATGAAAGTAACCCTATAAGTTATTTACCGGGGGAAACAAAAGAATTAAAAGAACCAAGTAAAGAAGGGTATGTATTTGCAGGCTGGTATTTAGATCCAAACTATGAACAAGTCATTGATAATATAACAAGTGATATGGAAGGAAATATAACGTTATATGCGAAGTGGCAAAAAGGAGATTTGATTGTAAAAGTACCGATAACTTGGGCTGGAATACCTTTATATATGATCATTAGTGGTGTCATATTACTATTTATATCATTGGGATTATATATATATTTAAAGTTAGATAAAAAAATTAAACCTTAAAAGCGTTGATTGATTTCAGCGTTTTAATTGCTTGTTTACTACTGTTTTGATTTATTCTAAAAACGAGATTCAAAATGTTTATGTTGTAAAATTTGATGAAGTAATAAATTTTGATATAGTTAAAAAATTATATAATTGAAAAAACACCGATTAGGTGTTTTAATTTTCTTTTTCAATGTTTATGGCATCGGTTGGACAAGATTCGGCCGCTGTTTTTACATCGTCATTAATTTCTTCTTTAATGGCTTTTGCTAATCCGTCATCATCAAATTCAAAATTGTCTGGGGCAATGGCTACACATGAACCACATCCAATACATAAATCTTTGTCTACAAATACTTTTGTCATTTTATCATCTCCTATTTACAATTATAGATAAAAAACTATTAAATTGCAAGTACACGTATTTTAAAAATATTTAAAATATGGTATATTATTGTAGGAAGGTGATTGTCATGGCAAGTCGTATGGATAAATATTATGATAGAAATCAGCCAGCACATAATTCTAGAAGATCACGAAATAAAGATCTTTATAGTGAAATATATACCTATGGCAAATATTCTAATATTGAAGGTATTGCGGAAATTGACAACGCTAATCAAGTTGATTTGACTCAAGTTAGACAACTACTTAATAATAGAGAAAATTATCAAAAAGAAAGACATTATCGCCGTTTGACTGGTGATTATATAGAACCTGTGAAAAAAGAGCCTAAGGTTACTAGAAGGTTTCCTGAATTAGAAGAAAAAAATTATGATATTAGGGATGTACTTAAGGAAGCTAGAGAGAAAAAGGAGCCAGATGACAAGGAAAGAGCTTTACATAACACCGAATATAATATACTTAAAAATATTGATTTAAAAAAGGCTTTAGAAAGTAAAAAATATTATCCTGTTTATGAGGAAGATGAGGATGATTTAAAAGAACTTATTAAAACAATTACTAATACAAGTATGCTTAATAAAATAAATGATGCGGATTTAGCTGCTGATTTGCTAAGTGATTTGCAGGCTAATGATACTCAGGTAGGGCAACTTAAAAATGTTAAAGAGTTGTTAAATGATAATACTAATGTTAGAACGCGTGAAGTTGTAAGAGAAGATCCTGATTATGATAAGTCGTTTTTTACTTCTAGTTTAAAACTTAACAAGTCAGATTTTGTTGATAATGAAGAAGAACAACCTAAACCAAGAATTTTTAATTTTTTAATTATTACAATCCTTGTTATAATTATGATTGTTTGTGCGGTTATATTAGCAATTAAGTTTTTTTAGTTTTATTTTTATTACAGTTATTAATGGAATTATAAAGAAACAAAAATATAAAATTGGTATCATAATGTTTTCAAAAATTGTTTTAACTGATTCGTTTAAGTTTAAGGAAAGTTCACTGATAAACATGATTATTAAACAAATAAAAGTACTAATTCTTTTGTTTGTTTTTTCTTTTAGATTAAAAGTTGTGATAAAAAAGCTGGTAATGAAATATATACCTATTATGATAAGGAAAAATAGGCCAACAATCCACTGCATAGCAAGAATGTTTTCTAGTCTATCGGCAAAATCTCCAACTTTTACCTTTTTTAAAATGTGAAATTCAGGATAATCATATAATAATGATAAATCTACTCCTAATACTGAGACGGTTATAAATGCAGCTATAACTAATGATAATGAAGCTAAAAAATAAAAAATAATGGTGTTTTTGGTTTTATAGTTTTCAATTTTATTTTTAGGGATTATTAATAAAATGGCAAGTGGCAAAATATTGTAAGCGACTATGAGAATTGAACCATATATTAATGATGAATTACTTGCTTGTAATATTGGTTTAATATTTTCAATCTCAATATTGTTGTAAATTCCCAGAAAAATAGTTATCATACTAATAATTGCAAAATAAAATAATATTAAACTAGTTTTTGATATGGCATTTATTCCTTTATATAGGCCATATATTAAAGGGATGATAAAACATATAGCAATATATATGTTTTTAGTTTTAAATAAAATTAAGGAGTTTATGAAGAAAGTAAGATTTAAAAAAGCAATTAAAACAAGTAAAAATACGCCTATTATTATAACTATATTTAATATAGTTCCTGTTTTTTTAAATAGATTTCTATTTAGCTGTAATA
>JAFUBK010000026.1 GCA_017460245.1 Bacilli bacterium | reverse complement strand
TTATTTCTTCATCTGTCATTGAATATGTTTGGATTAATCTTTCTAGACGGTAATCTGGTAATTGTTTTGCCATTTCTACTATTTCCTCTCGCGGAACTACTCTTTTGATATATAGATCACTGCAAGCATAAATACCATCATAATCATAGTAATAGTCAATGTATTCGTTACTTATTTTTCCAAAGCCGATTACTTCGCATAAAATACATTCATCAGGAACATATCTAAAAGTATCTTCAAATTTTTTACATAGATGAAATCCATTACCATTAAATGGTCCGACTTTTACTTCGCCTTCTATGTGAAGTTTTTCTCCGGCAAAATGTTTATTACCATATTTATCAGTAAAATCTTTGTTATAAGCTTTATATCCTTCTATGTAATCCATAAAATCACCTACTTGTTATTATATCATGAGTGTCAATGGTACATATCTATTTTACGATACGAACAAAATTTCGTCAAGTTTTTTATTAAAAAACTACTTAAAAAGTAGTTTAATCTCTTGGTTTAAATATTAGGGATAGATAAAATGAAATAATTATGGCAGATGCAATTCCAGCGGAAGTTAAATTAAGAGTTCCAGTAAATAATCCCATAAAACCATCTTCTAAGAAACCGTGAATAGATCCATGGGTGAGCATGTGACCAAAACTAGTTATTGGTACAAGTGTCCCACCACCAAAGTATAAAACTAGCTTGTCATAGATATTAAACACATCTAAAAAGGCTCCAACAACTACAAATATAACAGTTACGTGTCCTGGTGTTAGTTTTGTACTATCTAAGATTAACTGAGCAATAGCGCAGACTACTCCAGCAAATAAAAACGACATTAAGTATATCATCTTACCACCTCCAAGCTTACGGCATGAGCAACTGCGGGAATTGTTAGTTTTTGACTTGCCGTACTTTGTGAATGCAATGCGCCGGTGGCAACTAATAAAACTTTTTTTAACTTTTTGTCTTTCATTTGTTTTAAGATGTGGCTATAGGTAACTAATGGAAGACATGCAGGTCCACTTGCTCCGGCATATACTGGTTGTTTTTCTATGTCATAAAGCATTGGGCCTGAATCTTCGTGGTTATTTAAAGTTATATTATATTCTTCTTGCATATATTCTTTTAGTATTTTTTTGCCATATAAACCTAAGTCACCTGTTAATATCAAATCATAATAATCTATTTTTCTATTGGTGTTTTTTAAATGCTTATAAATGGTATCAGCGGCGGCTGGAGCCATAACTGCCCCCATGTTAAAGACATCATTTATTTTTGAGTCGATAACAGTTCCTATTGTGGCACTTTCTATTTTTATTTTACTTTTTTTATTTGAAATTATAGCAGCTACCCCACCGGTTGAGGTAAAAGTAGTAGTTTTGGGTTTTGGGCCGCCATATTCTACTGGATAACGAAATTGTTTTTCGGCAGCGTTATTATGAGATGAGGTTGTACAAAGTATGGTTTTGCCAGTTTCGGCTAATAAGGAGGCTAAAGCAAGTGTAAGGGTACTGGTGGCACAAGCAGCATATACTCCTATTAAGCTATAGGGGGTGTTTTTAGCAGCGTAGCTGGTTGATGTTGTTTGATTTAATAAGTCGCCGGATATTAAAGCATCTATATTGTTTTTTGATATTCCAGCTTTTCCAAGTACTAAATCGATAGTCTCATTTATTAATTTACTTTCAGCTTGTTCCCATGAAGGCGCGCCAAAGTATAGATCTTTATAACTATAGTCAAAGTATTTACCTAAAGGACCATTTTCTTCATATGGACCAGTTATGGTAGCTGTTTCGTTTAAATATACATTATTGAAATTTAGGGTCATTATACTACCCCCAATATTACTCGTAAAAGGCTGAAGGTCCAAGCACTTACAATTCCAAATATTATTACAGCACCAGATAACTTTAACATATTTGCGCCTATGCCTGTTACTAGTCCTTCTTTACGATATTCTAAGGCTGCTGACATTGTAGCATGAGCAAAACCTGTTATTGGAATTATAAGGCCACACTTGGCAAAATTTACCCATTTATCAAAAAAGCCTAAACTTGTAAGTAAACAACTTAAAAATATTAATGTTGTTAACATAAAAATGGTTGCTTCTTTAAATGATATCTCTAAAATTATTTGGTAAAAATCAATTAAGCCTTGTCCGATTATGCCCATGATGCCACCAGTTATAAAAGCAATTAAACAGTTATATAATAGATCTTCTTTTGGCGTATGTTTTTTTACTAAGTTTTGATATTTTTCTTTTTCCATTTTCTTCCTCCTAAATTTAGTATGGAATTTTTTTATTTTTATATACAAAAAATAGTTAGGCGTTTCTAACTATTTCATTATATATTTTACTGGCATTATTAAAGGAAGCTTTTTCCCAAAAATTATTAATATATTCATTTCTATCACTTTTATACTGGAGATACTAAGAGTGCTCACAAAGTGCGATTGTAAAAAGTTGAGTTAAATTATAAGAAATTGGAGTTTCTTGATTTATCATATTTACAATTGTTAGATCTCCATGGTTATTGCTTACTAAGAAAGTATAACCTGAACCGACTAAGTTTTTCGCTCTTTCATTAAAATCTTTTCTAAAGTTTTCAAAATTACCATATTGTAAGTTTATTTTGTTTAATAAATTTCCTTGGGGATTACTTTTTTCTTTATCCATACTAAGCCAATATAAATTATGATTTAAAACTCCTCCAACATTATAAAGAATTTCTCCCCTATCAGATATTTCAAATTCTTCTATATGTTTTGGGAGCTCTTTTAAAGAGTATTTTTTTTCATATTTACTCATTACTTTGTTTAGATTATTTAAATAATTGGTATAATGCTTTGTGTAATGTGTTTTGATCACTTCTTCATCTAACTGCGGCTCTAAGCCATTATAAGGATATGGAAGATCCATTAATGTATACATATTATCACCAGTTAATTGTATGAAATAAAAAAAGATAAATGATTATCTTTTTGTGTGCAAGTTAGATACGAAATAGGTTTTAAGTTTGTTTTATTTTTTTTAATACTTTATTTTGTCTTCTTGAGACATCGACCTGGGTAAGTCCTAGACTAGTAGCTATTTCTTTTTGAGTCATATCTTCGTAATATCTTTTTATCATAATTGTTCTCTCTGGTTCTTCTAGATTTTCTAGTTCTGTTTTAAGGTATATTAAATCATCAATATCTACTGATTTACTAGTTAATATTTCGTGCATAAGAATATTGGTGTCCCCGGCATAATCATCTAAATATTTAGGTGTTCCTGAGGAGTTTAAGGCTTCGGCGATAATTTCTTCAGGAATAGATAAAAAATCGCTTAATTGTTTATCGGTAGGATATCTCATTAAAGTTTGTGATAATTTTTCTCTAGCTTTTTCGATTTTACCTTTGAGATAGTAAATATCACGACTTACTTTAACACATTTA
>JAFUBK010000025.1 GCA_017460245.1 Bacilli bacterium | reverse complement strand
AAGAAAAAACTAAAAACTAAAACATTTTTATCAATATTAATAATATTAACTTTCTTTCAAGTAACAGTACTATTTATATTTAACTATCAAAATTACCAAGACACAAAAGAAAATATACTTCAAAACATAAATAGAATGTATCCTGAAATGCCAAACAATGAAAAACTGGAAAACAAAGACAATTTTACTGAGGGTCATATCGAAACAGAAGAACCAAAAAGATTTATAGATGCCACAATTTATACAATAAAACTAGATCAAAATAACAACATTATAAATATTATATCTCACACCATGGCAGGAGAAGTAAATACCAATATAAAACAAATTGCCAATAATATAATTGCTACAAAAGGCCAAAATACTCTTCACATTGGAAATTTATATTTCGAAAAATATTCTTATAATTATAAAGAAGATACAATAATAATTATTGATAATACAAAAGAAACTCAAAAACTGTTATCATCATTACAAACATCTATTATCTTATTTATCCTACTAGAAATAATAATCATAGTAATATCAAATATCATTTCCAAATGGATAACCAAACCAGTAATAGAAAGTTTTAATAAACAAAAGCAGTTTATCGCAGACGCTTCACACGAATTAAAAACACCACTAGCCGTAATAATGGCAAGTTCTGAAAGTATAAATGAAACAAAAACCAATCAAAAATATTTAAACAATATAAAACTAGAATCCGAAAGAATGAATAGCCTAATCAAAAACCTACTTACCCTAGCAAAAACAGAAAACATAAAAACAGAAATTGGTGCAGAAATAAACCTTTCAAAAGTAGTAGAAAAACAAACATCAACTATGGAAAGCTTAATGTATGAAAAGAATATAAAACTAACAGAAAATATAAACAAAGACATTTTCTATAAAATCAAAGAAGAAGATATCAAACAAGTATTAACAATACTTTTAGATAATGCTATAAAACATAGTCTAGAAAAAGGGCATATAACTGTAAATTTATATCAAGAAAAATCAAACATAATTATCGAAGTAATAAATGAAGGGTTGCCAATTCCAAAAGGCGAAGAAGAAAAAATATTTGAAAGATTTTATAGAAGTGATAAATCAAGAAATAGAAATGAAAATAGATATGGGCTAGGCCTTGCCATTGCCAAAAACATCATAACAAACTATAAAGGAACAATAATAGCTTTTTCTAAAGATAACTACACAACATTCAAAATAAATTTAAAAAAATAAAGAACATTATATAAATTTTAATGTTCTTTTAATATTCAGAAAATATAATTTCATGTAGAAAGGAGAAAACATGAATATATTTCGAAGAGTTGAACAAAAATATCTTCTTACAGAAAATCAATACAATGCTTTATTCAAAGAAATAGAATCAAAAATAGAAAAAGATAAATTTTTCCGAAGTGAAGTATGTAACTTGTATTTAGATACTGATAATAATGACTTAATAATAAAATCAATAGAAAAACCAATATATAAAGAAAAAGTAAGACTAAGAAGTTATAATATTCCAAATATAAAAGACAAAGTATTTTTAGAGCTAAAAGGTAAATATGATGGAGTAGTTTTCAAAAGAAGAATAACCTTAAAACTAGAAGACTTTTATAAATACCTAGAAAATGGAATAAAGCCCGAAGAAAGTCAAATTATGAATGAAATAGATTATGTAATAAAAAGGAATAAATTAAAACCAAAATTATTTCTAGCCTACGATAGATATTCATATTATGACAAACAGGATAAGAACTTTAGAATAACTTTTGACACTAATTTAAGAAGTAGAAAAAATGATTTAAGATTAGAATCAGGTTCATATGGAAACCTATACAAAGAAGAAAAGTTCTACATAATGGAATTAAAATCATTAAAAGCCCTACCACTTTGGTTTGTAGAAATCTTATCAAAACTAAAAATATATCCACAGTCATTTTCCAAATACGGAAACATTTATAAGAAAGGAATGATGCAAAATGTTTAATAGTATAATTGGAACAAATATAACCCCAGTAAATTTTATAATATGTCTTTTAACCTCATTTATCTTAGGTTTAGTAGTCGCCATAATGCACAAAAAAGTGACAAAATCAAACGAAAATTTTATCTCTACGTTAGTAATACTACCAATGGTAGTATCAGTAGTAATAATGATTGTAAATGGCAACTTAGGAACTGCTGTTGCCGTAGTAGGCGCCTTTTCACTAATCAAATTTAGATCAATTCCAGGAAATTCAAAAGAAATACTAAGCGTATTTTTTGCTATGGCTATCGGCCTTTCAGTAGGAACAGGGTACATAGCCTATGCCATAATTTTTACAATTATAACGGCTATATCATCACTATTAATAAATGCCATAAAACTTGGAAAAAACATACAAGAAGAAAAAGTATTAAAAATAACTATCCCAGAAGATTTGAATTATCAAAATGTTTTTACTGATATTTTTGATAAATACTTAAATAGTTATAAACTTCAAAAAACCAAAACCACAAATATGGGCTCACTATTTGAGCTCACATATAATGTACAGCTAAAAGAAGATACAATCGAAAAAGAATTAATTGATAAAATAAGAGTAAAAAATGGAAATTTAAAAATCATATTAACTAATCCCATTATAGAAAAAGAAAAATTATAAGGAGGTAACAAATGAAGAAAAAACTTTTATTAATAATAGTTTCCATATTATTAATTATATCCTTATCCTCAGCCTACATTATCTCACAAAATAATCAGGGGACCAGTCAAATTATTGCTTCCGACAAAACAGAAAGTGACGATGAAAGTGGAGTAGACTGGTCAAAATATGAAAGCTATGATATTACGTTAGATAAGGGTAACGTAAATATAACCAAATCAGGCGTTTACAACATAACCGGCACACTAACAAATGGAACTATTATAGTAAACACAAATGATAACGTAAAACTGTTATTAAATAATGTAACCATAACATCTAATGGTAGTCCAGCAATCTATGTAAAAAAATCCAAAAATACTTACATCGAGCTAGAAAATATAAACAAAATAACTTCAGAATCTACAGATACTCTAGATGCCGCTATATACTCCAAAGATGACTTATTCATCTACGGCAAAGGAACCTTAGAAATAACATCAAATAAGGACGGTATTGCCTCGAAAGATGATCTAACAATTCTTTCAGGGACTTACAACATTAAAAGTACAGCCGATGGAATTAAAGGAAAAGACAGTGTAACCATAAAAGATGGAACTTTTAATATAACAGCCAAAGAAGATGGCATAAAAACAACGAACGAAGAAAAGAAAGGCACCATAACAATTGAAAACGGCACCTTTACAATTACATCAGAAGACGATGCTATATCATCAAGTCGCAACCTAACTATAACAAAAGGAACATTTACAATAAATGCTAATGGCGATGGCATTCACGCTGATTATAATCTTATAATTAATGATGGCAATATTGATATCAAAAAATCAGAAGAAGGTATTGAAGGATACAACATCACTATAGATGGTGGAACCATAAATGTAATCTCAAGTGATGACGGTATAAACGTATCTAACCCAGTAGGAATGCAAAGCGCTGGTATGGATGAAGATACAGGTGGAAAACTTACTATAAATGACGGAAAAACTTATGTAAATGCTGAAGGTGATGGCCTAGACTCAAACGGAAGTATCTACATAACAGGAGGAACTGTTTATGTAGACGGCCCAACAAACAATGGTAATGGTGCTTTAGACTATAATGGAAAGTTTGTAATCACAGGTGGTGATCTTATTGCTGTAGGCTCATCAGGTATGGCTCAAAATGTTTCAAATTCTTCTACTCAAAACACCATAATGATTAACTTATCAAGTGCTCAAACAGGAAAAATAACCATTGGCGATATCGAATATACTCCATCAAAATCATATTCATCAGTTGTTATTTCCTCATCAAAATTAAATAAACAAACGTATACCTTAACTACAGGAACCACCTCGCAAAGTGTAACTTTATCAGATACCATTACTACAATAGGTGGAAATAATATGGGTCCAGGAAATATGGAGGAAGGTCAAAGTAATGGGCCCGGTAACATGATGAGAGGTGATAGAAATAGATAGAATAGCTTTGATTCCATCATATGAACCTGATGAAAAACTAATAAACGTTGTAAATAATCTTCAAAAAGAAAATTTCAAAGTTATAGTAGTAAATGATGGTTCGAATGAAAAATATCAAAAGTATTTTAACAAGCTGAATACAAAAGTAATTTCGTACAAAGAAAACAAAGGCAAAGGCTATGCTCTAAAAACTGGACTAAAATACATCAAAAAAAATTACAAAGATTATATAGTAGTAACTATGGACAGCGATGGACAGCATCTTTCCAAAGATGCTATAAAACTATGTAATTATGCTGAAAAGCATCCTAAACAATTAGTTTTAGGAAGTAGAAAAAGAGGCAAAAATACCCCTTT
>JAFUBK010000024.1 GCA_017460245.1 Bacilli bacterium | reverse complement strand
TCTATGTGCTCAAGGGTTTATACATCCAATAATTCCTGTAGTAATAATTTTAAGAGATACATTTGTTGACTCAATTAAAATGGTAGCTGGTAGTAAAGGAAATGTAGTTGCGGCAAGCAAACTTGGAAAAGTAAAAACAGCTTGTATGATGGTTGGTTTAGTCTTAACTCTTTTTTACAACTTACCATTTGAATTATGGAATTTAAAGGTTTCTGACTTTTTATTAGTTTTAGCTGCAATACTTTCAGTAATATCAGGAATTCAATATTATATGAACAATAGACAATTTTTTATGGAAGGAACTAGAAATTAAGTTTTCTAGTTTTTTAATTCCCAAATTTAAAAAAATTCTTTACAGAGAAATTAAAAATTCAAGCAAAATTTATCTTCAATTCCCAAAAATCGCCATTTGCTTTATTTTTAAAAGTTTTGTATAGTTAAAGAGAGCTGATATGTCAACAAATGAACAAATGTTCGTAAAAAGTATTGACAAGTTTATTTTATTAGTATAAAATTAAGATGTAATAAGTTAAGGAGGATACAAAATGGCAAAAACAACTGATAATAATGATAACTTAAAGCAAGTCTTATCAGACATAGAAAAACAATTTGGAAAAGGTTCAATAATGAAACTAGGAGATAATGAAAAAAGAGAAATAGATGTAATTCCTAGTGGTAGTATTGCCCTAGATATAGCTTTGGGAATTGGTGGATATCCAAAAGGAAGAATAATTGAAATTTACGGACCAGAATCAAGTGGAAAAACTACTTTCGCTCTTCACGCAATTGCTGAAGCACAAAAATTAGGTGGGAAAGCTGCATTTATTGACGCTGAAAACTCACTTGATCCGCAGTATGCAGCAAGATTAGGCGTTGACATTAATGAACTGTTGTTATCACAACCAGACAACGGTGAACAAGCGTTAGAAATAACCGAAGCTTTAGTTCGTAGTGGAGCTATCAGCATCATTGTAATAGATTCTGTGGCGGCATTGGTTCCACAAGCTGAAATTGAAGGGGAAATGGGTGATTCCCACGTTGGCCTTCAAGCAAGATTAATGAGTCAAGCCTTGCGTAAATTAGCCGGTGTTATTAATAAAACTGGAACTGTTGCAATTTTCATCAATCAATTACGTGAAAAAGTTGGTGTTTTATTTGGAAATCCTGAAGTAACACCTGGTGGAAGAGCTTTGAAATTCTACTCTTCAATTAGGCTTGATATTAGGAGAAGCGAATCAATAAAACTTGGAACTGACGTTGTTGGAAACAAAACAAAAGTAAAAGTTGTAAAAAACAAGATGGCTCCACCATTTAAAAACTGTGAAATAGATATTATGTACGGCACAGGAATTTCTATGGAAGGCGAGCTTATTGATTTAGGCGCTGAAGCTAACATTCTAGAAAAATCAGGAGCTTGGTATGCTTATAAAGGTGAGAAAATTGGTCAAGGAAAAGAAAATGTTAAAGAATATTTGAAAGCTAATCCAAAGGTTAGAGATGAAATCCTAGAAAAAGTCAGAGAACATTATAACATCACTTCAAAGAAAAAAGACAAAACAGTTACTGAATAGTAACTGTTTTTATAAAACCATTGACTAAAAAAATAAAAACGGTATAATTTAAATTAAAGGTAGGGATAGATATGAGACAACACAAACATTTAATATTGATGGCTTCTTTTTTTATAGCTTTAATCATAATAGGAGGCTTTTTATGGCCTAAAACATTGGAAAAAATTTCTGCATCTCCAGATGTAATTTATGCAACAGATTCAACAGAAATAGATGGCGAATATGGCTATTACTTTAAATGGATACCTGGACAAACAACCGCCGAACCATTTGGGATGAGTACTACTGGTGACTGCAAAAATACTTTAAACAGTGATAATAATCCAACCTATGCAGCCACAGACGTTTGTACAACTATAAACGACGCTTCAAAAAAAGGGAATATCGGTATTAGGTATAACAATGTTGGTTCATATAAAGGTCAAATAATTGACTTAAAAGCTACTGCTATTGATTGGGAAAATATTAATCAAAATTTTGGTCAACCTAATTCAATTGCTGCTTCAACAACATATTTAACGCTTATGATGTCTGGGGTAGAAAACGTTACATGGAAATTTGATTTTTACCTTCATGGAACTAACACCCAAGTAACCGTTAAAGGTTACATGACGTTAGAAGACCTTGATTGGAATCAATATTTTAAATTTAAAAACAACGCTGTTGTTGATAGTTATTTATTACAGGGAAACGATTGGATTACAGTATCGGAAGATAAAACCTTCAGATCCTCAGCCGGTGAGGTCAGCACTTATAATTCAAACTATGGGCTCATTATGTCAACATTTGAAGGCAAATCATTAGAATTAGTATTTGGGGAAACAAACGAAGGAGTTGGAAGTACTTTTTGGTTTACTTCTGCGTCCCTTGGCAAATTCACCCATCCTAATCCAACAAAATTAGCTAACAAATCGTCAGTTGTTAAAGGAGAACAATTTATATATAAAATAAATCAACTTGTTCCTTATGCAGAAAACTACTACAAAACATTTACCATTACCGACACGTTTGATTCTAACTTAATATTGCCTGCCAAAGAAAGCGTTGTAATCACAGCTGATGATGGCACTACAGTTACAAATAAATTTAATATAAACATAAGTGGTCAAACACTAACGGCCACAGCCATTGCCTCTGAACTTCAAAAAGAAGAATTTTATGCAAAAGAATATACCATAACAGTTCCTGTAAAACTAAATCTGAATATGCCAAACAGTAACTTTGCTGCTACTGGAAAATATACAATTAAAAACACAGCCAATACTAGCCGAACTACAACAACCGTCGAAAGCAAAACAACTAATGAAGTTGTAGTAGAAGCCAAAGCGCCAGTAATCGTAAAATATCATCTTGTAGGTGATGCTGTTCCAAACTCTTCAGCATTACCAGCAGATGAAAACAAATATGTTGGTGATAAGTACACCGCTAGTTCTGGCTTAACGACTACTTATACTGGTAAAAAATGTAGTTTCAAAGGTTGGTATACTGAAAGTTCATTAACAAATAAATATGAAAGTAGCACCCTAACCGATGATTTGGATTTATATGGTGCTTGGGACTGCAAAGATCCAGTTACTATAAAATACCACGTTATAGGAAATCAGCCACCAACTGAATTAACAGATCGGGTACCGCAAGATGAATCAAAATATGTTGATGACCCATATACAGCAAAACCACGGTTAACTACAACTTATAAAGATCAAAAATGTACTTTTAACGGTTGGTATTCTAATACCAATTTAACTGGTGAAAAATATACAAATAGCACTTTAACAGGAAATTTAGATTTATATGGTGCTTGGGATTGCACTCAGTTAATATTTAAACCTGTTAAAACAGTAGACAAAACAACAATTAACAACACTGAAGAATTTACATATACTATCACTCATAACGTGCCAGCAATTGATGATAGTAACTTCTATTACACAAAATACGAAGTATCCGATCAAATAGATCCAGCACTTAAAATAGGAGAGATTAAAGTATTTACAAGTGATGGTACTGAAGTAACCCCTAATTTTGTTGTTACTAAAAGTCAAAACAAAGTAACCATTGTCCCAGAAGAGTTGTCACCTTCATTTTACAATAAAACCTATTTATATAAAATAACCGTAAACAAAAAAGAAAATTATGATTTAACTAATTACAAAGAAGGCGATAAATATGTAATTCCAAATAAAGCCACCACTTACGTAAATAATACTTCTTTAGATACTGAAATAATCAAAGTTGAACTAAAACAAGTAAATATAAATTATCATATAATTGGTCAAATCACCCCACCAAAAGAACTCACAGACCCAGTACCAGAAGGGAAAACGGTGTTTACTGGATACAAATATACGCAGGAAGGAAAAATAACAACCACTTATAAAGAAAAAAAATGCACCTTTAACGGATGGTATACAAATCAAGAGTTCACAACCAAATGGCAAGATGGCAATAGTGTTAATAATGATTTAGATTTTTATGGTAGTTGGCAATGTGATAATGTTGTAAATGATATAAACAAAACCACAACTTCAGAAAAAATAGTTGGGACTAACGAATTTACTTATACAATTTACCAAACAGTTCCAGAATTAGATCAAAATTTATATTATAAAAGTTATCAAATAACTGACACCTTGGAATCTCCGCTAGAAATAAAAGATAAAACAAAAGTCAAAGTATTCGCAGGTCAAACAGAAGTTACTAATAATTTTGATATTGGTATTCAAAACCAAACAATAACCATTACTGCTAAAAATACCACATCAGCTGATTTCTATGATAAAGAATATGCTTATATTCTAACAGTAAATAAAAAAGAAGGTGCCGATTTATCAAAATATAAAAAAGATGATATTTATGTAATTCCAAACAAATCTCATCTAAAAGTAACAACAGCTACTAATACGATCGAAGAAAAAGATAGCAACGAAGTCGAAAAAGAAATTAAAAGAGTAACAATTGATTATAAAATAGTTGGAAATACAAAGCCAGATCCAAGTAAAACTGATCAAACACCAAATGCCGACACAATTTTTGCCGGTGAAAAGTATAAATCAGCAAATCCTTTAACAACTCGTTATACCGACAAACAATGTACGTTTAATGGATGGTATACGGATGAAACCCTTCAAAACAAATATCAAGATAATAGTGTAGTCAATGATGATATGACCCTATATGGTTCATGGAACTGCCTAGAAATTGTAAGCGTTCCACCAACCTCATCATTTATATCTAGGTTAGTAATTGTTATAGCCATGCTTTTAATAGGTGGTGCAGCTTACATAATATACACAATTACAAAAGATAAAAAAGCAGCATAAAAAACTATTTTTAATAGTTTTTTTATTAAGTATAAATTTTTGTTCTTTATTAAATCAACATAATCTTGACTTATTAAAAAATCCTCGTTACAATGTATATGTGGGATATTTCCTACTTAGAATATGGAGGTAATATAATGTCAAATGTTATGTTCTCCATTTTGCTAGTTGTAATAGGACTTTTTGTCGGTATTATCTGCATGATAGTATTAAATCATATAAAAGGTTTTACTGCATCAAAAAAAGCTGAAAAAATGCTTGAGAATGCCAAAAAAGAGGCTGACAAATTAAAACGTGACAGCATTCTTGAAGCAAAAGAAGAATCTCATAGATTGAAGCTTGATTTAGATAAAGAAATTAAAGAGAAAAAACAAGAAATTAAAGATTCAGAAGGAAGATTACTTGCTCGTGAAGAAAGTATGGACCGTAGGGATCAAACTCTTCAAAATCGTGAGAAAATGCTTGAAGATAAAGAAAACAATTTATTAGAAAAACAAAAAGACATTCAAAACAAGCAAGTGGAGCTTGAAAATGAAAAAGAAAAACAAATAAAAGAATTAGAAAAAATATCAGGATATTCAAAAAAAGAAGCCCGTGAAGTTATTATGAAAAAATTAGAAGAGATGATGGATTTAGAAATTGCCTCTTATATCAAAGATCGCGAAGCTGAAGCAAAGATAGAAGCTGACAAAGCCGCTAAATCTATGATTGTCTCTTCCATGCAAAAATATGCTGCTGATATGGCAAATGAACAAACTGTTACAGTAGTAACTTTGCCTAACGATGATATGAAAGGAAGAATCATTGGTAGAGAAGGAAGAAATATCAGAACCATTGAATCAGTAACTGGTGTTGACTTAATAATCGATGATACCCCAGAAGCAATTGTTTTATCTAGCTTTGACCCTTATCGAAGAGAAATTGCTAGATTAACTTTAGAAACACTTATTAAAGATGGTCGTATTCATCCAGGAAGAATTGAAGAAGTTTATGACAAAACTCTATCAGAAATGAAATCAAAGTTAATGGAATATGGCGAAAACGCACTATTTGAACTAGGAATTACAAAAATGGACCCAGAACTTGTTGAAATAATCGGAAAACTCCATTTTAGAACAAGTTATGGGCAAAACGCTTTACAACATTCACTCGAAGTAGCTAATTTATCAGGGTTATTAGCTGCTGAATTAGGTGAAAATGTTACGCTAGCTAAACGTGCTGGACTTCTTCATGATATTGGTAAAGCTGTAGATCATGAAATCGAAGGAAGTCATGTTGAAATTGGTGTTAAATTAGCGACAAAATATAACGAAAACGAAGTAATTGTCAATTCGATCGCATCACACCACGGAGACACCGCTGCTACTAGTATAATCTCTGTTTTAGTAGCTATTGCCGATGCATTATCTGCTTCTCGTCCAGGCGCTCGTAATGATTCGTTAGAAAACTACATTCAAAGACTTACCGAATTAGAAAATATTGGAAATGAAATTACCGGTGTTGAAAAATCATATGCTGTTCAAGCTGGTAGAGAACTTAGGGTTATCGTAAAACCAGAAGAAATAAGTGACTTAGAAAGTTACAAAGTAGCAAGGGAAGTTAAAGAAAAAATTGAAGAAAATCTTCAATATCCAGGAACAATAAAAGTTGTTGTTATAAGAGAAACAAGAGCAACTGAAGAAGC
>JAFUBK010000023.1 GCA_017460245.1 Bacilli bacterium | reverse complement strand
TTACTTTCAGGGTGTGCTTCGGGTGAGGAGGTACCATGCATTATTGATGGAAAAAATGCTGTGTTTACTTTGAAAGATGGTATTGTTACTAAATATACTTTAAATGGTAGTAAAGTAAGCCAAAGTGAAATTGATGAAATTAATGGTACTTATTTTACTAGTGCGACTAATAACGAAGAAGGAAAGGCACTACTAAATACTTATGTTCAAAGTGTAAATGGTAGTTGTGAGTAGATTTATGGGTAAAAGACAAAATATTTTTACAATAGGGTTAATCATAATTATTTTTTGATAGTAGGAATATTATTTTATAATAATGAAAAAGATGTAAAAAAAGAAAATAAGAAAGTAACAGAAATTAAGGAAGAAAAAGAAACAACTTCTAAGGTTAGTCTTGTTATGGTAGGGGATGCTCTTTTGCATAGTTCTGTTTATAACGATGCTTATAAAAACGGAGTATATGATTTTTCTTCACAAATTGAACTTATTAAACCAATTGTTTCTGAGTATGATTTAGCTTTTTATAATCAAGAAACCATTTTGGGTGGTACTGAGATAGAACTTTCTGATTATCCGACTTTTAATTCACCACAAGAATTTGGCGACGCAATGATTGATGCTGGATTTAATATTGTTAATTTAGCAACTAATCATACTTTAGATAGAGGAGAAAAAGCGGTTTTAAATTCACGTGCTTATTGGAAAAGCAAAGATGTTTTAACGGCTGGTAGTTATGATTCTTCTGAAGATTATAGTAAAATTGTTATAAAAGAAAAAAATGGTATTAAATATACATTACTTTCTTATACTTATGGAACTAATGGTATTGCGATTCCAGAAGGTAAAGATTATTTGGTTAATTTATATAGTGATGAAAAAGCTAAATTGGATATTGAAGCGGTTAGGGACAAAGTTGATGTTATTTTGGTTTCAATGCATTGGGGAGTTGAATATCAAGATGAACCTACTGACGAACAAAAAAGAGAGGCTGAATATTTAGCTTCTTTAGGAGCAGATATTATTATTGGGACGCATCCACATGTTGTTCAGCCGGTTACGCATATTGGTGATACTTTGGTTATTTATTCACTTGGTAATTTTATTTCTGCTCAATCTACTAATAATGATTATAATACAATGGTTGAACTTATGAGTATGGTTGATATTGTTAAAACAACTAAAGGTGATGAAAGTTCTATAAAACTTCAAAATTTAAATAATGAACTTTTATATAATTATTATAAAAAAGGTGGCGGTAAGTGGTATGACTTTAAAGTTATTCCATTTAGTCAAATGAATTCTAGTTATAATAATGATTATAAGAGACTTTATGATAAATATAGTGCGGTTGTTAAAAGATATGAAGATGTGTCTATAAATGCAGCTGGATAAAGTAAAAATGTACTAATTGTTTATAAATTAGTGCTTTTTATGTGTATTAATTTAACGAATTTTTTTAAGAATTTGTTAAATTAGTTTTCTTTTAGTTTACAATTTATGAAACTTTTTTTGAAAATAAGTTTTTTTATGTTGTTGTTTTTCCAATATTGTGTAATAATATAAATGTACGATAGGGAGGATATTATGAAAAAATTTTTTAAAGTTTTTTTGGTTTTAACTTTTACTTTTATTTTTGGATTGGGAATTACTAGTGCATTAGAAAAGGAAGTTCTTAATGGAAATTTTGTTGTAAAGAAAAACAATATTGAGATATTTAAAACTCCTGGTAACACGGTTACAGTAAATACTAATGGTAATAGTAATATTTTGATAAAACAAAACATTACAACACCTGCTATATCTGATAGTGATTCTGAAGATTCTTTTGGTAAACAAGAAACCGATTGGGATACTTTTAGTACCTATAATGCATTTAATTTAAGTGGTATTGTTAATCCGTCACCAGCCACAGCAATATTTTTTCCTTCTTCTGAAAGAGGAAAATCGGTTGTCGTAAAATATACTAATATAGGTAAATATAATGGAAAACCAATTGGATGCTTTTTAACAATAACGCCTGAAGCTGCTAGTAGTGATGCGGTATATCAGGTTGATAATTCATTATATGATGGTGTTTGGGTTAGAGGAGATGCTAATTTCAAATATGAATTTTTCTATATGGATGATACTGGTACAAAAATTATTAGTTTAGACGATGCTTATTTTACATTAAGTTCATTTAATAACTATAAAGTTGAAGGTTGGTGGGACTTTATTGAAGAGGTATCGTTTGATGGTAATGGGCAGAATAATATTCAAACTTATTACTTTTCTTCTGATTCAACAATGAGTACGAGAACAAGCAATGGTAGACTTATATTTTATTCTACATCAAATGATTTTAAAGATTGTATTGATTTAAATGCTAGTACGTGTTTAGATACTAATAAGAGCAAAACAAATTCTTTTGAATCAGCAGCTGTTACTTTTAAAATAAAAGGAGATAGTTTTAGCTTTTATCGTAATGATGGTTGGATGAATGTTTATACAGCGCCAATCTCTGGTACTAGTCCAGAAAAACCTGTAAAATTTGTAAAAACTAAAGAAGGAAAAAGAGCTAATGCGGCAGAATACAATATTGGAGATACGGTCGTATTTGAAGTTGATCAAAAAGTAAATACTTTAGGTGTTGACATTTTGTCAAGATATTCTTCATTTAGTATAGTCGATCCACTTCCTGCTGAAGTTGATTATAAAGATGCTAAATTATATGATGCTTCGGGTAATGAAATTACTAGTGGTAGTGTTTCTTATAATAAGGCTAGTCATACTGTAATTTGGACTGCCTCTAAAGAATTTTTAGATACAATGAGTTTGAATGGTGAAGTATATACTTTAAAATTATCTACAGTATTAAATAGCAAGATGAAAACTAAAGCTGTTAATGGTTCTTATTCATTAATTAATGATAGCAAAGCAGTTAGTAATGAAGTTGAGGTAACAACGCCTGTGATTGTTAATGTTCCTTCAACTGGTATGGGAATAACAACTTATGCTGTAGCTGTTGGTGTTATGTTATTAATAATCGGATTTGGAACTATAGTGTATGTAAATGTTTATAATAAGAAAACACAAAAGAAGTGATATTTAATCACTTCTTTTTAATTTAATTTTTTTAAGATTTTGTATAGTTCAAAGGTTTCCCTTTTATTTTATTTGTTTAATATTTCTTCTAGTTCTTCTTTTGATTTAAAACCAACTAATTTTTCTTTTAAAGTATTATTTTCAAAAATTAGTATTGTTGGAATTGACATTATTCCATATTCTTTAGTAATTTCGTCACAATTGTCAACATCTAGTTTATAAAATTTATAAGTATCGATTTCATTGGCAAGCTCATCAATGATTGGTGATAGCATTTTACAAGGTCCACACCAAGTGGCGTAGCAATCTATTAAAACTTTGCCTTCTTTTATTTTTTCTTTAAATTCTTCTTCTTTTATTTCTATAACTTTCATATTATTTCTCCATTTCTTTTATTTCTATAACTTTCATATTATTTCTCCATTTCTTTTATTGCGGTAGTTGCGGCTATTGAACCGTCTGATACTGCTGTTGTAAGTTGTCTTAAAAATTTGATTCTGGCATCACCAGCAACGTAAATACCTTTGGTTTTGGTATGGACGTCATCTGATGATTCTATGTATCCGTATTCGTTTAAATCGACAACATTTTTAAACATCTCGTTTTTTGGTTCTTGACCAACTGCGATGAATAGGCCATCTACTTTTATGTTTGTGATGTTTTCTTCGCTGTCAGACACATCAATACTTTCAAGTTTTTCTTTACCATATAGTTTTACAACATTTGATTTTAAAACGAACTCAACGTTGTTTTTAGCTTTTAAATCTTTTAAATATTTTCCTTCACCTCTAAAATTATCTCTTCTGTGAATTAAATATACTTTTTTAGCGATATTTGATAAGTATAAAGCGTCTTCTAGAGCAGTGTTTCCACCACCATTAACAGCAACCGTTTTGTTTTTATAAAAGTTTCCGTCACAGGTTGCGCAGTAGGAAATTCCTTTGCCAACTAGGTCTGATTCACCTTCAAGATTTAGTTTTCTGTTTTCGGCTCCAGTGGCTAAAATTACAGCTTTAGCTTGGTAGGTGTCTTTATTTGTGGTTACTGTTTTGTCTTCACTAACATTTGTAACGGTTTCGAATTTTATTTGTCCACCGTGATCTTTTACTTGTTTATATAAGTTGGTGGCATAGTCAAATCCTGAAATGTTTGGAATTCCTGGATAATTTTCAACTAAGTTTGCATTTAGTATTTGTCCACCGTAAGCTTTAGCTTCGAAGACTAATACGGTTTTATTTGCTCTTAGTGCATATAAGGCGGCGGTTAGACCAGCAGGCCCGGCACCAACTATAATTATATCGTACATATTACCTCCTATAATAAATCTTTAATTTTATTTTCAATGTTTTCTGGTTTAAAAGTTGGGTCAAATCTTCCAACAACTTTGCCGTCTTTGTTTACTAAGAATTTAGTAAAATTCCATTTTATGTCTCTTTCATTTTTAGTGTTGTTTATTTTTTCAATAGCTTTCATGGTCATTTTGTTTTTAAGTCCTTGTACTTCTTCTTTTGGCATTTCTTGTTTTAGATAAGTAAACAGTGGTGATTCATTTTCACCATTTACATCTATTTTAGCAAACTGATCAAATGATGTGTTGTATTTTAATTGACAAAACTTATGAATTTCATCGTTTGAACCCGGAGCTTGGTTGCCACATTGGTTGCATGTGAAATCTAATATTTAAAATCCTTTGTCATGATATGTTTTATAAAGTTTTTCTAAACCCTCGTATTGTGGTGTAAAACCGCAACCGGTTGCGGTATTAACTATTAATAAAACTTTATCTTTATAGTTTGCTAAGCTTATATCTTCGTTTTTCCTGTTTTTAACTGTGTAATCGTAAATGCTCATATACCATTTCCTTTCTAACATATTATGGTTCAATTGTATACAATTTGCTTTTTGTTGTCAATATCAAAACGTGTTATAATATGTAGTGTGTGTAAATATCATTTTAGCAACATTTTTAAAACATTTGTTGATTGAAAATTATTTGATTTATGTTTATAATTAATAGTAAGGGACTTTTGAAGTATGGAGGGTTTTATGAATAAAGCAGTAAGTGTTGGTATAGATATAGGATCGACAACGGTAAAAGTAATAGTTGTTGATAAGAAAGATAAAGTTTTATATAGTAAATATGAAAGACATTATTCTGATACAAAAAGTACTTTACATAAACTTTTGAATGAGGTTTTGGGAAAATATAAAAATTATGATTTTAAAGTTTCAATGACTGGTAGTGGAGCCATCACACTTTCTAAATATCTTGGGATTCCTTTTGTTCAAGAAGTTATTGCGTGTAAAAATGCGATTCAAAAGTATTATCCACAAACTGATGTTGCGATAGAACTGGGTGGTGAAGATGCTAAAATAATTTATTTTGATCAGACTATTGAGCAGAGGATGAATGGAACTTGTGCGGGAGGAACTGGATCTTTTTTAGATCAAATGGCGATTTTGCTTAATACGGATACTGATGGTCTTAATGAACTTGCTAAAGGAGGAAATAATATTTATCCTATTGCTTCTAGATGTGGTGTTTTTGCTAAAACTGATGTTCAACCTTTGATTAATGAAGGCGCTAAAAAGGAAGATGTGGCTTTATCGATTTTACAGGCGGTTGTTAATCAAACTATAAGTGGGCTTGCTTGTGGTAAACCAATTAGAGGTAATGTTATATTTTTGGGAGGGCCACTTAATTATTTATCAATGCTAAAAGAACGCTTTATTAAAACCTTAAATCTTAAAGACGAAGAGGTTGTTACGCCAGATGATGCGAGATTGTTTGTATGTTTGGGCGCGGTTTTAGATACTGAAAATGATAAGATATTTAATTATGATAAGCTTGTTAAATTGAATAATAAATTATTAAATTTTACGGAAAAAGAATCTAGTGATTTTGAAGATTTATTTAAAAACAAAAAAGAACTTAATGATTTTTATAAAAGACATAATAAAAATACGGTGGCTAAAAAGGATATTTCTAAGTATAAAGGAGACGTTTTTATTGGTATTGATTCTGGGTCAACTACAGCTAAATTAGTAGCTATTGATAGTTTTGGAAACATTTTATATGAAAATTATCAATCTAATCATGGAACTCCTGTTGATACTATAAAAGAAATGCTTTTGGATTTATATTCTAAACTTCCTAAAGAATGTGTTGTTAGATCCTCAGGTTCTACTGGTTATGGAGAACTTCTTGTAAAAACTGCTTTTAACTTGGATATTAGTGAAATTGAAACTATGGCGCATTATGAGGCGGCTAATTATTTTTTAAATGGTGTTGAAAGTATTATTGATATTGGCGGTCAAGATATGAAATTTATTAAAATAAAAGATGGAGCTTTAGATAGCATTATGCTTAATGAGGCTTGTTCTTCGGGATGTGGTTCTTTTATTGAAACTTTGGCGAAGTCTATAAATATTGAAATTGACCAGTTTGTTGCGTTGGCGCTTGAGTCAAAACACCCAATTGATTTAGGTAGTAGATG
>JAFUBK010000022.1 GCA_017460245.1 Bacilli bacterium | reverse complement strand
TATTTTGGTTGCAACATAAAAATAAGCAGCAATGGCGCCAACGGTAGCAGCAAATACAGAAATTCCTACGGCAGAGGTTATTTTAGCATGAAATATATGTAAAGCCATATAACTTCCTGCAAGAATTACTATTACTCTAACGATTTGCTCTAAAATATTGGCAACTGATGATACTTGCATAATTTTGTGACCTTGAAGGTACCCTTTGGAAACACTTAAAAAGGGAACAACTAACAAAGCTGTAGATATGACTCTAATAACAAATGTTACATCTTCTATGGTATTTCCACCTTTAATATCTCCAATTATAAAATATGCGAGTTGTGGGGCAAAAATAAATAAAATTAGAAAGACAGTAACACATAGGATACCAATTATTTTTAAACCTGTTTTAAATGTTTGCTCTTTGGTATATTTATAATTTTTAGCTTGATATTCGCTTACCACTTTACTCATGGCTACTGGAATACCACTCGTAGCTAAATTTAAAAACATATTGTAAATTGAGTAGGCGTAACTGTATAGAGCTCCCCCTTGAATGCCAATTATGGCATAAAAAGGAATGACGTATACTAGTCCGATTACTTTGGTAATTATAATACCTAGGGTAGAAATAGCTGCACCGGCTAAGAAGCTATTTTTTTTCATATACTTCACCTTACCTATAGACAATTAAAGCAGAAAAACAAAAAACTTGTTCTTCTGAAAAAATACTGGTACTAACCGAAAAATGAATATCAATTATTTCAGGTTCTTCAGTTTGAATAAAATTATTAATTGACTCTTCTAAATCTTTTTCGTGACTTTCGTCAAAAACTTTCACTTTCATTATACCACCTTTATTTTAATATAACAAAATGGTGGAATAAATAATGTCAAATAAAGAGGAAATTTTATTCCTCTTTATCTACTATAGAACCTTTGTCCTTCACCAGGCAATTGAGTTAGCCAATTTCTTGGGTTCATATGTGGTCCGTTTGTTAGTGACACGAAATCATATGGATATTCCCCTTTAAATAATTTTACGTCAACATGTGACCCTGTTGTACAACTGTCGTAACTTGGGTTTCCACCTTGAACTCCGATTTGGGTTGTATAAGTTACGTTTTGATTTACTGATACATTTACACTTTTTAAGTGATAATAAACTGTTGTGTACATTTGACCACCAACGTTATGAACAAGGTATACAATGTTTCTTCCGCAAGAAGCGTGAGCGATTGTTCTTACCTTACCTGTGGTTATAGCATAAACTGGAGCGCCTTCATAGTTACTTATGTCAATGGCATTATGTCTTTTTCCATAGTAATTTTGAGTTACTCTTCCTTGGGTAAGCGGAATATAGAAACCATTAGCATTGCCTCCGCCGGTTACACTTCCACCACCGCCTCCACTTACTTGTGGAGGATATAATCTAGCACGGCAAGCAGACATGTCTTCATTTCCTTTACATCCCATATTCTTTAATTGGTTAACATATTTCATTAAATTATCATATTCTTGTTGATATGATTGGGCAGTGTCATTTAAATCATCTATCTCAGCTGACAATTTTTCAACTAATTCTTCTAGTTCTTTTTGTTTCTTGGCTAGTTCAATTTGTTTTGCTGATAAATCTTTTTGTTTTTGTTCTAATTGTTTAATATTGGCGTTGTATTCCGTAATTAATTCATTGTTATAATTTGAAAGTTGTTCGGCAACAGAAATGCGGTAAATAAAATCAGTAAAACTACTGGCACCAAAAGCGTATTCAAGATAAATTGATTCTCCGTCTGATACTTGAACAAACTTCATAATTTCTTTGATTTCTTTATCTTTTTTTTCAATTGATTCTTGAAGCGATTTTATATCTTCTTCTAACTGTTCAATTTCTTTTTGTGTATTGGCAATAGTTTCGGTGATTTCCTGTTTTTCAGCTAAAGCTTTGTTTTTTTCTTCCTCGGTCATTTGTTTTTTCTGATTGGTTTCACGAGCTGATTTTAAAGCTTTTTCTGATTTTGCGATATATTCATCTAATGTTTCTGCTTTAGCAAATGAAAGCGGAATACATAAAATTAAAATTAATGATAATAAGGTAAATGCTTTTTTCATTTTTTCCTCCTCTATTCCTTTAATTCGTTGACTGCTTTTTTGTAATCTGGCATATAATATTCAACTGTTTTCCAAAAGGCTTTTGAATGATCGAAATGGACAAAATGACTCAATTCGTGAATTATGACATAATCGATTATTTTAATATCATATCTAATTAATTTTGAATTCAAAGTTACAGAGTCATCTCTTTTATGATTTACACCCCATCTTGTTTTCATAAAGCGAATTCTTAATTTAGGATATGGGATGTCTTCTTCGAATAGACTATGACAATATTTAAGCCTTTCTTCAAACAGTTCTTTAGTTTGTTTTTTTAACCATTTATCTAGTTTGTCTTGACTTGGGGTATAAATTTTACTACCTTCTATTTCGATATCATCAAATGGTACTATTATTATATCATATTTTGAACCAAGATAGTAAAATTCTTGTTCTTTTTCTTTTTTTTGTTTCATTTTATTTAAAACTTTACGCAGATAATCTTCATTTTTTTCTAAAAGATATTTTATATCTCTTTTTGTAGCAAAAAAATTTGTAGTTACATATATGGTTTCAGCATCTTTTATTTTTATGTAAGTATTTTTGTTGTTTTTCAAAACCATTACTACTTTATATTTTTCACCATCTAATTTATAGTCAAATGTTTTTTCCATGATGTTCACCTTTTATAATTTTACCACAAAAAGCAAAAAAAAAGAAAGTCTTATGACTTTCTTAGATTACTGTTAAGATTAAGCATGTAGCGAATACAATGATTAATGCGATTAAAGCAAATTTCCAAATGTATTTGATCCATTTTTTGTAAGATACATCAAAATAACTTAATCCAGCAATTAGAACTACACTTGTTGGGAATATAAGCATTCCTAAAGCATAAACTGATTGAATTAATAGTCCAGCAATATTTAATGCATTGGCATCAAAATTACTCATGAATGCTTGCATTCCATATAGTAGGTAGTATAAATCATTATAGAAGAAGCTTCCATAAAGTGCGGTAAGGCCTGTTGTAAATACATTAAAGTCATTACCTAGTGTAGAATTGAACATTGTTGTTACCATAGTTCCTGCGCCTTGTGAAACAGCTGGGTATAATACTGATAAAATTATACTTGCTAATGCAGCATATAATGCGGTTGGCATCATTTTTTTCATACCAGCGATGAAACTTTCTACATACTGACCAAATTTTAGTCTGTAAACAAATGCGATTAAAGCTGAAGCAATAACCATCATCATAATAAACTCTGTATTACCCCAATATCCAAATTGAGAAATACCACTTAATAAGTGCTCGAAAATTGGGAAATCACCAATTTTAACGCCCATAACAGTAGCATGGATATCATTGAAAAGTTCGATTCCAAATGAGTAATACCAATTATACATTCCAACTAGTGTTATAATCATCATTAAGATTACAATAACAACCAATGGAACGATACTAACTGTTTTAACGGCATTAACTTTTTTAACATCTTTGGCAACTGCCATATTTTGAGTTTTCTTTTTAGTTGCCTTTTTCTTTGATGTCGTTACTTTTGAAGCTACTTTTGTAGCTTTCTTTTTAGGTTCTTCTTCAACTACTTTAGCTGTTTTTTCTTCTTTAGCTTCCTTTGTTTCTTTAACAACTTTTATTTCTTTTTTAGTTGCATATTTTAAAACAAAGAAGATTAGTAGCGCTGTTAGTAATACTAGTAATATTACTTTAGCCCAAATTTCACTATTCATATCTAATGATAATAGATTTTTGGTATAACCTGTAATATTAAATCCATATGTCGAACATACAGAACCTACTAATAAAGATCCGATTGTTGAAGCAAAAGCGGTTACTTTATCGTAGTTTAATTTTGTAAATACTACAGCAAATAATGGGACTAAGACAAATAATGGTAAGACTAGTCCTGTTAGTGATGATAAAACCACGAAGAAAATAATTGTAAAGATGATAAATCTTTTTTCTTTTCCTGTAAACCTTTTAGCTATTTTATCAGTCCATAATTCAAGGGTACCAGTTTTACTAATTACGCCATACAAACCACCAATACAAGCAAATACTGCTGCATAAAGAGCAAATGTAAGCATTGTTTGAACTGGAACACCAATTAAATCAAATAGTCCTACAGCGTCGATGCCATCATTTGTAAATTTTCCACCGTAATAACTACCTACTGGAATTATCCAACTTAAAACGACAAAGATTAAGAAAGATATTCCGATTGCTTTAAGTAAATTTCTTTTCACTTTTTTCTACCTCCCAGATTAATTATAGCAAATATTCCTTATAATATAAAGTTTTTTTGTTAAAAATTACTTATTTTTCTTCGTTTATAATTTTATGATATACTATTGAAGGTGAAATTATGAATAAATTTAAATACTCTTATGCAAATAAAAGATATCATACTTTGGATTATTTTTATAAAAAAAAATTTGGATGTAAGGTATGTAAAATTAGTTTAAATGCGGGTTTTACTTGTCCAAATATTGATGGCTTTGTTGGAACAAAAGGCTGCGTTTATTGTTCTTTATCAGGTAGTGGTGAATATGGTGGTGACCCTAATGATGATTTAGTAGTTCAATTTGAAAAGGTTAAAAAAATTATGAGTCATAAATGGCCGAAGGCTAAATATATTGGATATTTTCAAGCAAGGACTAATACTTATGCACCTGTTTCAACTTTAAAAGAAAAATATGAAAAAGTTTTGGCATTAGATGACGTGGTTGGTATTTCAATTGCTACTCGTCCCGATGCGATTAGTGATGAAGTTTTAGATTATTTAGAAAAACTTAACAAAAAGACGTTTTTAACTGTTGAGCTTGGACTTCAAACTATTCATGAAAAAACTACTAAATTAATTAATAGATGTCATGATTTGAAATGTTTTGATGATATGGTTTTAAAATTACAAAAAAAAGGTATTTTTGTCGTTGCCCATATAATAAATGGCCTTCCTTATGAAACTAAAGAAATGATGATAGAAACCGTAAAACACTTAAATGAAATTAAAATTGATGGAATTAAGATTCATATGTTAAGTGTTCTTAAAAATACAACCTTAGAAAAAATGTATGCTGAAAAGCCTTTTCATTTGCTTTCTTTAGAAGAATATGTGGATATTGTTTGTGATCAACTTGAATATTTAAATGATAAAATTGTTGTTCAAAGATTGACTGGAGACCCTGATAAAAATGATTTAATCGGTCCTAAGTGGCTTATTAAAAAAACTATTGTGTTAAATGAAATTGATAAACTTATGCTTAAAAGAGATATTTATCAAGGTGATAAAGAGTGAAGGATTATCTTCACTCTTTTTCTAACTGCCTATAATTTACTTTACCTATTATTGTTTTTGGCAATGATGCACGATATTCAAATTCCTTTGGAATCATATAAGCTGCTAAATTTTGTTTGCATAAATCTTTGATTTCTTTTTTTAGCTTTAAACTTGGTTTATATCCTTCTTTTAAGGCAATAAATGCTTTAGGAACTTCAACTTTATATGGATGAGGAATGCCTATTACACCACAAGAAGCTACTGCTTTATGGCTTAAAATAACTTCTTCAATGTGTGATGGATAAACATTATAGCCTGATACTATAAGCATACGTTTTAATCTTTGAACATAAAAAATAACGCCATCTTCATTCATATATCCTAAATCTCCGGTGTGAACCCAAATTTTTCCTTTTTTGTCTTTTTCTAAAATATCATTTGTTTCTTTTTGATTGTTTAAATATCCGACCATAACTGTTGGACCGGTAACACATATTTCACCGATTACTCCTGATTTTACTTCTTTATGAGTTTGAATATCAATTATTTTTACTTCGTTGCTTGGAAGTGGAATTCCAACACTGCCTAATCTATCTGATCCAAATGAGCCTATAGAAATTGGCCCTGAAGTTTCAGTCATTCCATAGCCCTGCAAAACAGTATGGTTACAGTTGTGTTTTTTTAAAAACTCATTTACTTCTTTATTTTTTGCTTCACTTAAACTATCTCCACCGCTAATAACGTATTTTACGTTTGATAGGTCGATATTTTGAAAATGTTTGTTATTAAGCATAGCTTCATATAGCGTTGGAACACCAGCTAATAAAGTTGGGTGATATTTGGTTATTAATTTATCATATCTTTTAGCATCAAATTTAGGTATTAGTATGCTTGTAACACCATATGTTAAGGTTGCATGTATACAAACAACTAATCCAAAACAGTGAAATAGTGGAAGAATTCCTAATATGGAATCGGATTCATCCATATCTGGAAAAACGATTCTTCCCTGACAGGCAATGGAATTTACGTTTCCATTATTAAGTAAAATATTTTTTGGCGTTCCAGTGGTTCCTCCACTGTGTAAAATAACTGCGGCCTGATCTTTAGTAGTTTTTATTAACGTTTTTCCATTATAATTACACCCTTTGCTTATAAATTCTTTCCAGTACATATAAAATTCGCTTTTTTTAGGAGTTTCTATTTTCCTTCCTTGGGTTATATTGTAGCTTAATTTATATAGCGATGGCATTGATGATGAGGCAGAGGTTACAACTACTTTATAGACGTTTGTTTCGTCGATTATGTTTTTTATTCTTTCGTAACTTAAGTCTATGATTATTAACATGACAGACTTTGTTGAAACTAGTGAACGTTTTATTTCTTCTTCTGCTGATAATGGATGAAGCATATTAGCAATGGCTCCGATTTTATTGATGGCATAAAAACTAATTATAGCCTCAGGAGTGTTGGCCATACAAATGGTAACTACGTCACCTTCTCTTATTCCTATTGATTTTAGTGATTTTGCACAAGTTTCAATTTCGTTTATGAATTTTGTAAAAGTTATTTTTTTACCAAAGTAATTTATAGCATTTACTTCCATGTGATCTTTAGCTGATTGCTTTAAATACTCATAAATTGATAAGTTGGGGACAGTTATTTTTTCCTGACCTTTTGGATAATATTTATCCCAAACGTGTTTATGATTTTTTTTAAATAATTCTTTTAATTTCATACTACCTCCTGTTTTTTTAAACACACTGTTGCATATCTTTAGATTATATTATATAATTAATATAATATTAGTACAACCAACAATGTTTTTGTGGGTTGATATATATTCAACACTTTTTTATAATTTGTTTTAAAAGTGAGGTGTTTTATGGATAGACGTGTTAGATATACAAAAAATGTGATTAAAGAAACTTTAATTTCTTTACTTAGTGAAAAAAAAATAAATAAAATTACGGTTACAGAGGTATGCAAAATCGCAGATATTAACCGGGCAACTTTTTATCGATATTATTTAGATATTTATGATTTGTATGATCATATGGAACAAGAGTTT
>JAFUBK010000021.1 GCA_017460245.1 Bacilli bacterium | reverse complement strand
TTGCTTTACATTTTTCTATTCCAGCAAAAATACTCGGTGATGTTTTTTTCTTCTTTCCGAATGATTATGCATATGAAATAATTTTGACAATTGGCCAGTATATATTACTTGCAATTACAACGATTATGCTTGGTAGAATGTTAAAACTTTCGGAAGATGATAAAAAGTATTTTTACTTGCTTATATCTTGCAGCTTTCCTTATATTTTGTTTTCTTTCTTATTGGAACAATATGTAATTGCTTTATTTTACTTGATTTTAACGTTCTATTATCATTGGTCTAAGCCTGAAAAAACTAATTATTTATATATTGGTGCGGTTGGTACATTAATTACTTCTGGTATTGTTTTTCCTGTAATTACTAAATTTAAAAATTTAAAAAATTGGATAACTAGTGTTTTTAAGTGTTTTTTAGCGTTTGTAGCTGTTTTGATTGTAGCTGGACAATTGCCTCAAATTTTTGAACTTGTTGATAAATTTAACTCTTTATTTGGTGATTTTTCTCATTCGAGTACATTAAGTGATAAATTGTATCAATTTACACATTTTATCAAAGGAATATTTTTGGCAAATCCAGGACATTATGAAACAATTTTTTTCCATCCTTCTTATCAGCTTATTCATTTTACTAATGTAAGTTTGGTTGGAATTGGTTTGTTTATTTTGTGTATAGTTGGTTTTATTTTAAATAAGAATAACAAAATGGCTTTAATTTCACTATTATGGATTGGTTTTTCTATATTAATTTTGTTTGTTTTGGGCTGGGGAACTGCAGAAAATGGTTTAGTTTTATATAGTTTATATTTTGCTTGGGCATATTTGATTCTATATTTCCTTTTCTTTAAAACTATTTTTAAGAAAAAAATTATTTTTAAAATTTGTATTATTGTTTCTTGTGCGATTATGTTGATTTTTAATATTAATGAATTTCTTAAAATTTTGAAATTTGCACTTATTTACTATTAAAAATAGAGTTTTTCTCTATTTTTTTGTTTTTTGTTATTAAATATTTAATATTATGGTAGAATAATAATGTGAGATAAAAGATTGGTGATTTTTATGAGAAGTATGATGAAATTTTTAATATTTATTTTTGTTTTTGCGTTAGTATCTTTTTTTGATAGTAGTGTTAATGCTTTAGATAATAAAGTTATTGAAGATGGAACGTATATTATTACAAGTAAACTTAATAATTCTTCAGTTGTTCAAAGTGTTTCTAGTAATGGAAGAAATGGTACTAATGTTAATATAAGTATAGATAAGTCACTGCAAAATCAATTTTGGAATATTAGTTATTTGGGTGATGGCTATTACAAAATTTCTGCTTATACAAATGATAATTTACTTCTTGATGTAAGTGAGGCTAAAGCAGCAAATGGTACTAATGTTCAGTTGTGGGAAAATAATGGAAATAATGCTCAAAAATGGAAAATAAAAAACAATAATGATGGTAGTTATAGTTTTATTTCAGCTTTAGGTAATTTTTATTTAGATGTATCAGAAGCTAAAACGAATGACAACACCAATGTTCAAATATATAAAGGAAATGGCAACAATGCTCAAAAGTTTGTTTTATCAAAAATAGATTTGTCTACTATTGACGAAGGCCCTTATAATTTAGCGTCCTTACTTGATCAAAATATGTATGTTGGAATAAATAGTGGGGTAGCTTCAAATAATGTTAATGTAGCTTTATATAATCATAGCGATGATAATGGTTTAAAATGGTATTTTTATAATATTAAAGATAACATTTACGAAGTTAGGTCACTTTTAAATCCGAATTATAATTTAGATGTATCAGAAGCCAATATGAATAATGCTGGGAATGTTCAGTTATGGCAAAATAATGGCAATAATGCTCAAAGATGGCGAATAGTTAAATTTGATGGTGGCTTTATTCGTTTGTCTAATGTTAATAGTGGCAAGAATTTAGATGTATCTGGCGCTAATAAAAGTAATGGAACTAATATTCAGCAATGGCAGAACAATGGCAATAATGCTCAAAAGTTTAAATTAATTGACACAGCTACTTCTAATTATGATCAAGTTTTAGATGATGCAACTTATATTTTTTGTTCAGCTTTAAATTTAAATAAAGCTATAAAAGGTAATTCTAATGTTGTATTATATGATGTTGATGGAAACACTAATGAAATGATTACTACGGAGTACGTAGGTGATGGCTTTTATAAATTAAAGGTTAAAGATAATGTGTTAACCAATAATAATGGAAATGTCATTTTATCTGAAGATAAAAATGCAGATAATCAAATGTGGTTTGTATTTGAAACTGATGGTTATTATACTTTTATTTCAAAAACCAATGGTAAAGCACTTGATGTAAGTGAAGCAAAAACTAATAATAATACAAACATTCAAACTTGGACATCTACTGGGCATAAAGCTCAAAAATTTAAGTTATTAAAAGTAGATACTACACCTATTGCAAAATATTATTATAATATTGCTTCTGTGCTTGATCAAAGTATGTATGTTGGCATTAATAGTGGTGTTGAGGCATATAATGTTAATGTGGCATTGTATTCTCAAAATGATACTAACGATTTGAAATGGTATATTGAAAATGTTTCTGATAATGTTTATGAAGTTAAGTCAGTTTTAAATCAAAAATATTATTTAGATGTATTGGAAGCTAAAAAGAATAATGGTGGTAATGTTCAGTTATGGCAAAATAATGGCAATAATGCACAAAGATGGCGAATAGTTAAATTTGATGATGGGACTTATCAAATATTTAATGTCAATAGTGGTAAGAATTTAGATGTATCTGGAGCTGATAAAGGTAATGGCACTAATATTCAGCAGTGGGAACCTAATGGAAATAATGCTCAAAAATTTAAACTGTTAAAGACGACGAAATCTAGTTATGAGCAAGTACTATCTAATGGTGAATATTTGTTTTATTCAGCTCTTAATTTAAATAAAACTGTTAGAGGCAATGCTAATACGGTTTTATATGATGTAGAGGGTAGCGTAAGTGAAATAATTACTACTGAGTATTTAAGTGATGGTTTTTATACTTTAAAAGTTAATGGTAAAGCACTTACGAATAATAATGGTAATGTTGTTACGGCTAATTATACTGGTAGTGATAATCAGCAGTGGTATGTTTTGAAAAATGGTGAATATTATACTTTTATATCGAAAACCGATGGTAAGGCACTTGATGTAAGCGAAGCAAAAACTAATAATAATACAAATATTCAAACTTGGCCTTTGACTTATCATAATGCTCAAAAATATCGTTTAGAAGGTGTAAAAGATACTATATTAAAGAATGGTTATTATAATATCGTCTTCGATGATAATGCTCTAGGTATTACAAGTGAAATCCCTTATAATGGTTCTACTATTTCATTACAAAATAATACTAATTCTAATCAGCAAAAATGGGAATTTAAGCAAATTAAAAATAACTTATTTGAAATTAGAAGTGTTTTAAATCCAAACAAATTATTGGATGTTAAGGGGGCAAATAGGGCAAACGGAACCTTTGTCCAGACATATGCTGCTAATGGAAATAATGCTCAAAGATGGTATGTTGTTGCTTTGGAAAATGGTGGATATAAGCTTATTTCTAGTCTTAGTCATACATTTCTTACTATAAATAATGGTGTACGAATCTACTCTAATGATTTTTCTGACAAACAGATTTTTGATTTACAAGAATCTGATGGTAATGCTTTTGGAAAAACAGTTGAAGAGAATTATTATGTTATTCGTAGTGGGTTGAATAATAATATGGTTTTAGATGTTTCAGGTGGGTCTATGCGTAGTGGTACTAATGTTCAACTTTATAGTTATTTAACTTTGGCCTCACAAATTTGGAAATTTAATTATTTGGGTGATGGACTTTATTCAATTGTTAGTGCCATGAATCCTAAAAGGGCATTAACTAATTTAAATAATAATGTAGTCATTTCCCAATATAATGGTGCTGATAACCAAAAGTGGTATGTTAAAATGCTTGAAAACAACATGATATCTATTATATCTGCTAGTAATAGTCTTTATGTTGATGTTAAAGGTGCTAAAACGGCAAATTCAACTAATATTCAAATGTTTCAATCTAATGGTAATACTGCTCAAAAATATAGTTTGGACTACTATGGAGGCACTAAAACTTTTAGAGGTATTGATATTTCTAAATATCAAGGTAATATTGATTGGGATAAACTTGCCGGAACGGATATTAATTTTGTTATAATGCGTGCGGGTTATGGAATGTTTGAAAACCAGAAAGATGAAAAATTTGATACTTATTATAGTGGCGCAACTTGGTATGATATTCCAATTGGTGTTTATACTTTTAGTTATGCTAAGAGCGAAAGTGATGCTTATCAAGAGGCTGTGATGACTTTAAAGTGGCTTAACGGAAGACATTTAGATTTACCGGTATTTTATGATTTAGAACATTCTAGCCAGGTTTATTTAGGAAAAGAAAAATTAACAAATATGGCGATAACTTTTTGCAATCATATTTTAAGTAATGGTTATCAATGTGGTATTTATGCTAATAAAAACTGGCTTACAAATTATTTGGATGCCTATAAGCTAGCGGGGTTATATCCAATTTGGCTTGCACATTATACTGGTCCTGATGATTTTAATACTGTTTATAATAATTTAAATAGATATAGTTCTTCATATGATATAACTTCATATAAATTTTGGCAATTTTCATCTCTTGGAAGATATTATGGTATTACTGATAATACTGTAGATTTAGATTT
>JAFUBK010000020.1 GCA_017460245.1 Bacilli bacterium | reverse complement strand
TTGGGTTCTATTAAAGAACTTGGTGAGTTTTCTAAGGAAATACATCAAAGTTTAAAACCATATATTGAAAAAATTAATAATAAAAAAGTTATTTTAGTTGGTGAAGAGATGGAAAATTTAAAAATTGAAGCTTTGTATTTTAAAAACTATGAAGAAGTTTTAGATTATTTAAAAACTCAAAAAATAGAAAATACATTAATTTTGATAAAGGGGTCAAGTAGTGTAAAATTAGAAAATATTACTAACTATTTTATAAATATGTGAAACGCCATGTTAAATGGTGTTTTTCCTTTAAAATACCTATAAATAATCAATTGACGAATATAATTTACCATGATATACTTGGTTAGGGAGTGGAGGAGTGTATATGAAAATACAATATAAATCTTTTCCAAATGGTCTTGATGATATTGCGATATATTTAGGTTTGAATCCAGCTAAAACTTTATTTATGCATTCGACTTCCTTTGATCAAAATGATCCAAAGTATATTGCGAGAAAAAAGATAACCGGAGGAAAAATGTTGTATGCAGAGATTTTGTCTTATGTTTCAAATAAACCAAATGGAGCTAAGGCAGCGATTTGCTACTACAATGATGATTATTTAAACTATTATCATGAAATTGGTTTTTTAAATAAAGATAATATAATTAAAGTTTATGATGGTAATGAAATAACATTTCCATATAATTCAGTATCAATGATGTTAAACAAAAAATTAAAAGAAGATGATGGATTTAGAAAGCAATTAGAAGGTTATACAATTGTTTCTAGCTATTTAAGTGAAGAAGATGTTGAATCTGCAAAATTAGTAAATGGGAAAGTGTTGATGATTCCATATGAACAAGAGAAATTTAATTCTAAACATTTCTTTAGAACATTGGGTAAAAAGCATAATTTTTCTATTGTTCCAGGATTAGAATTTAAAGGGTTAGAAAATTTTGATATGACAGAAATAAAAAAGAATTATCCTAATTCTAATATATGGATTAAATTAGATGCACAATCAAGTGGAAGTGGTAATTTGTTTTTTGAAAATGTTGGAAATCTTAGTGAACAATATGTAAAAGATCAAATACGGGAAATTGGGTTAAAACTATATGATGATGATTATATACAAAAGAATATGCCTTTTATGTTAGAACTTGATTTAGCTAGTTTAGAAAATGCAGAAATTGTTGAAAATATTGGTATAAACGCAGTTATAACTCCTGATTTAGTAACAATTTTAGGTGGAACAAGCCAAACTGTTAAAGATGGAAAATACATTGGAAGCTGCGTTAGTGAAAGTACATACGAATATGTTGATGTTGCGGCAAAAGCCTCTGAAGAAGCTTTTGCGGCTATAGGTAGCGCTGGCTATTATGGTTTTATGACAATTGATATGTTGGTTGTAAAACAAAATGATGAAATTAAAGCATATGCTATTGATCCTAATGCAAGGTTTTCTGCAGGAACAATGTTACTTAAAAATATTCATTTAGCCGATGTTAAGAATAATATTAAGAGTTATGGAATATCTTATACTAACTTGCTATGTTGTGAAGATAATAATACTTTAGAAGCGTTTAAAAAGGCTGCAGACGGGCTATTTTATGATAAAAATACAGGGTTTGGAATTGTTCCGGTTCTTGTTAACGATTTAATGCCTCTTCAACCAAATAAGTATTACTTAAAGAGTGTTTTGGTAGATGAAAAATATGAAGATGCTTTAGAAAAATTTGAAAAATTTAAGGAGTATTTTAGAAGATGACGAAAAAATTAAAAGTTATTTATAATTATTGGCTTGTAAGACTTGGAATACATCAAATTCTTCCGGCTGAATGTATAAGAAAAGTTAAATTAGAGGAAAATAATGAACCTTTAGTAAGGGTGGATACTGATTCTAATATTGTTATTTCTGATAGGTTAGCGCCACCAGTTTATTTAAGAAAAACTGTTTACGAAAAATTAAAGTTTATGGGGCAGATGCTTGAAGAATATGGTTATAGGATTAAGCTATATGATGCATATAGAAGTTTTGAAGATCAACAAAGATCTTGGGATAGACGTTATAAAGAAACAAAAGAACAACATCCTGATTTACCTGAGTCAGAAATAGAAAGACTTACAAGGCTAAAAGTTTCAAAAATTACTGACAAAAATAATGTTGGTGGACATCAAACTGGTGGTGCGATTGATATCACTTTGGTTGATAAAGACGGTAAAGAACTTAATATGGGTACTCGTTATGCTGAACATAATAGTAAAACAAAAACTAAGAGTAATGATTTAACTGTAGAAGAAAAAAGCAACAGAGATTTGCTTGTAGGCCTTTTAGAAAAGTTAGATTTTGTAAATTTCCCTAATGAGTGGTGGCATTTTGCATATGGTGACAAAATGTGGGCAGCTTATAAATTTAAAAGGCACTGTTTTTATGGATATATTGAGCCTGATTTGGAAAATAAAAAATCTGTATCAGATAATGATAACTTAGATAATATAGCTGAAAGTGATGAGCATATTAATGAAAAAAAAACAGAAAAAATGAAAATAAAAACTAAAAATTTTAAATAGACACAATTTTACTTGTGTTTATTTTTTTATGGTTTACTTGTAATAGAAAATTGTGGTATAATTAGTGACACAGAAAGAAGTGAAAAGATGTTAACTTTAAGTAAAACTTTATTTGCGATAGGTCTTGGTCTAATTTTTGCGGCTATTACAGGACTTATTTTGATTCCGTTTTTAAAGAA
>JAFUBK010000171.1 GCA_017460245.1 Bacilli bacterium | reverse complement strand
CTTTACCAAAGAAATAACAGAAAGCAAATAGGTTAAAAACCTATTTTTTCTTTATAAAAGTTAAAAAAAACTTGTAAAATCATATAATTATGGTATAATGTTATTGGCTTTTTTAAAACACATGAATATGAATTTTCATACCTAGTGCCATTTTGGTGGTGTTATTTAGAAATATTCAGAGGAAAAAACAAAAGGAGGAATAAAAATGACAGTAGTGTCAATGAGTTATTTATTAGAAGCAGGAGTTCACTTTTGTCATCAGACAAAAAGATGGAATCCTAAGATGAAAGAATATATCTTTACAGCAAGAGATGATATTTATATTATTGATTTACAAAAAACAGCAAAAAAAATTGAAGAAGCTTATGCAGCTTTAAAAGAGATTGCTGCAAATGGAGGTAAAGTTTTATTTGTAGGTACAAGAAAACAAGCCTCAGAAGCAACAAAAGAAGAAGCATTACGTTCTGAATCATACTATGTAAATGAAAGATGGCTAGGAGGAACATTAACAAACTTCAAAACTATCAGAAAAAGAGTAAGAAGATTAGAACAAATCGAAAAAATGGAAAAAGACGGAACATTTGAACGTCTACCAAAAAAAGAAGTTATTAAAATTAAAAAGGAATACGATAAACTAAATAAATTATTATGTGGTATTAGAGATATGAACAAATTACCAGCTGCAATGTTTATTGTTGATCCAAGCAAAGAAGAAATTGCCATTAGAGAAGCTAGAAAATTAAACATTCCAGTATTTGGTATTGTCGATACCAATTGTGATCCAGATATGGTCGATTATGTTATTCCTGGAAATGATGATGCAATTAGAGCTGTAAAATTAATCATAGGTGTTATGAATAATGCTATTGTTGAGGCAAATGGTGGAAAAATCGTTGACTATGTTAGTGATAGTCGTAAAGAAAAAGACGAAGACATCATGCAAAAAGCCTTAGAGACAGTAAAGAAAAGAGAAGACAGAAGACCAAAATTTAAAAATGACAAGTTCAAGAAGAACGAAAAAGAAAAATCAAATAGTAAATCATCTGAAAAAGTAGAAGAAACACCAAAAGCTGAAGAAAAGCCAAAAAAAGAAGTAGCTAAAGAAACTAAAAAAGCCGTAAAAGAAGATTTATCTTCAAAAACTGTAGCTGAACTTCGTGAAATGGCTAAAGAAAAAGGTTTAAAAGGATATTCTACAATGAAAAAAGCTGAATTAATTGAAGCATTGAACTAAAAGATGATTAAAAAAATCATCTTTTTTAAATAAAAAGGAGAGTGTAAAATGAATATTAGTGCAAGCTTAGTTAAAGAACTAAGAGAAAAAACTGGAGCTGGAATGTTAGATTGTAAAAAAGCTCTAGTTGAAACTGAAGGAAACATCGATGCTGCCGTAGATTGGCTAAGAGAAAAAGGTATCTCTAAAGCCGCTAAAAAAGCCGATAGAATTGCTGCCGAAGGAACAGCTGCTATTCTTGTAGATGGTAATGACGCTGTAATCCTAGAAGTAAATTCAGAGACGGACTTTGTTGCCAAAAACGACGAATTTAAATCACTAGTACAAACATTATTAGAAACAATTATCAAAAGTAATGCAAAAACTTTAGAAGAAACATTAGAATTAGAAACCGAAAACGGAACTTTAAATGATCTAATAGTTTCAAAAACAGCAACTATCGGTGAAAAATTAAGTCTAAGAAGATTTGCTAAAGTAACTAAAGCCGACAAAGAAACATTCGGTTCATACATCCATATGGGTGGTAAAATAGCAGTCCTAATCGTTACAGAAAACACTAACGAAGAAGTTGCCAAAGATGTAGCTATGCATGCAGCTGCTATGAGACCACAATATGTAACAATAGAAGAAGTACCAGAAGATGTTGTAGAAAAAGAAAGATCAGTTTTAACTGAACAAGCTATGAATGAAGGTAAACCAAAAGAAATAGCTGAAAAAATGGTTCAAGGAAGAATTCAAAAATTTTATAAAGAAATTTGCCTAGAAGAGCAACAATTTGTTAAAGATAGTGACTTATCTGTAAAACAATTTGTTAAAAATAACGGCGGAACAATAAAAGAAATGTACCGTTATGAAGTAGGCGAAGGAATGCAAAAAAGAGAAGAAAACTTTGCTGAAGAAGTTGCAAAACAAATGAAATAAGTATCGTTAAGATACTTTTTCTTTTAGGAGGATATATGAAACAGTTGTTTATAGTAGATAGCCAAAAAAGGACAATGGAAATAAAAGAAAACGATAAAACAATTAAAACAATAGAAGACGTTTGGATAGGTAAAAATGGAACAGAATTACCAGAGAAAATTGTCGAATTTGATCAAAAAACACCTTTAGGATTATACAATTTAGGCATCGCTTTTGGAACGGAAGAATTAAATATAAATTATCCATATATAAAAATAAATG
>JAFUBK010000170.1 GCA_017460245.1 Bacilli bacterium | reverse complement strand
TTGATCCATCGTCTCATCATATGAGTTTTTTTCTATCGCATTAGTTAATGCTTGTTTAACATCAGTAGTTATTTCATCTTTTTCTTTCTTATTAAGTACTTCCTTACTCATAAATACCTCCTATGTTATTATCATACCAAAGAAAATGCAATTTATTAATAAATTGCCTTAAAATTTTATTTTACTGTTTCACCATCCAAACTCCATGTTTTAACATCAGTTATTTTAACACTAGCAACAAGTCCAAGCATTTTTTTAGGTGCTTTAACATTTACAAGCTTCATCGTATCGGTATATCCCATTAATAAATCCTCGTTTTTTTCACTTACACCCTCTAATAAAACAGGAACAGTTTTATTTAAATATTCTTTATTACGTTCAAGTGCATACTTGTTTATTAATTCATTTAATTTATATAATCTTTGTTCTTTTATTTTTAAAGGAGTATCATCTTTCATTTTAGCAGCGGGTGTTCCAACTCTAGCTGAAAAAATAAAAGTAAAAGCTGAATCAAACTTGCACTTATTAACAACATCCAAAGTTTCATTAAAATCTTCTTCCGTTTCCGTTGGAAAACCAACAATGATATCTGTAGTAATCGAACAATTAGGCATAGCTTTTTTTAATTTATTATACAAATTCAAATAAGACTCTTTTGTATAACGTCTTCCCATTAACTTTAAAATGCGATTGCTACCAGATTGTAGTGGCAAATGAATGTATGGCATAATATTTGGATATTTTTTAATAACCTCTATCATCTCATCCGTAAAATCCCATGGATGTGAAGTTACAAATCTAACTCTTTCAATACCAGTTTTCGAAACATCCTCAAGTAAATTACTCATATCATAACTACTATCTAAATCTTTACCATAAGCATTAACATTTTGGCCCAATAAAGTAACTTCCTTATACCCCTTGTTTTTAAGTTCCTTTACTTCATTTATAATTGCTTCAGGTTTTCTACTTCTTTGTTTCCCTCTTGTATAAGGAACAATACAATAAGTACAAAACTTATCACACCCATACATAATATTTACCCAAGCTTTATATTTACTATCTCTTTTAGCCGGCATATTTTCAATAATATCACCTTCAATACTAAACACCTCTAAATTTAATTTTTTCTCTTTCAAAAAGTTATTTAAAAGTGAAGGTAAATTATTAATATTATGAGTTCCAAAAACAATATCTAACCATTTATATTTGTTTTTTATTTCTAAAGCCACCACTTCTTCTTGAACCATGCATCCACATAACCCAACTATTATATCAGGTTTAGACTCCTTTAAATGTTTAATTCTCCCAACCATTCCAAACACTTTATTATGAGCATTTTCCCTAATAGCACACGTATTTAATAAAATCAAATCAGCCTTTTCCATATCTTCAGCTTCAGTAAAAGCCATTTGTTCTAAAATAGCTTTAATATTTTCAGTATCGTGTTCATTCATTTGGCATCCATAAGTTTTTATAAAATAAGTTTTCCCTTTACCAAGATTAACATATTTATCATCAATACTGTATTCTATAGTTTTAACCGCATTTTTTGTTCTTTTTTGAGTCTCTTTTAAATTTGGAAGTATCATAATATCACTTCTTTCCTTTAATGATAATACCATAATTATATTTTCATAGCAAGGAAAAACAAATCATCATTTTTTTATCAACAAAAAAAGATAAGTAAATTTATCTTTTTAAAATATCTCTCGCACAAACAAGTCCAGTAGCTGCCGCAGTCACAATATTACCAGCCTTACCAGCGCCATCTCCAATAAAATAAACATCATAATTTTTAAGTTTAAATTTATTATCCGTTGCAATTTCATTACTAAAAAATTTAATTTCTGGACCATATAGTAAAGTTTCATCATTACTAACACCTGGAATAATTTCATTTAACTTATCAAGACCTTCAATAATATTAGTAATAATTCTATATGGTAAAACTAACGCCAAATCACCAGCTACACAATCTTTCAAAGTTGGTGTAATAAAGCCCTTATCAATACGATGCCATTCACTGCGTCTACCTTGTTTTAAATCCTTAAGTGTTTGAATAATAGGCTTTCCATCACCTAACACATTTGCAATTCTTGCAATTGACTCTCCATATTCACGCGTATTAGTTACCGGCTGCGTCAAATGGACCTTAGTAATAAAAGCAAAATTACTGTTGTTTGATTTTTTATTCTTTAAAGCATGACCATTAACACATATATAACCATAATAATTTTCCTTAGCTACAAAGCCACCCGGATTAGTACAAAACGTTCTAATTTCATCACCATAAGTATCGGTTTTAATAAAAATAGTCGGATCATAAATAACACTACATATCTTTTCCAATATTTCTTTTCTAACTTCTACTCGAACACCAATTTCAATACTTTGTGATAGATAAGGAATTTTATATTTATCAGCAAGTTGCTGAACCCATTTAGCGCCAGTTCTTCCTGGAGCAACTATAACTTTTGAAGCTTCATAACTAACTTCATCTTTCCCACATAAACATTTAAGTATATGCTTGTTTTTGTCTTGGCTATTAATATCAAGCACTTCAGTATTTTGAACCATAGCCACACCTTTTTCTTTCAAATAAGATGTAAACTTCTTTATATATCCAGGCAAATGATCACTACCTAAATGTTTTTGCTTAATTAAAAGTAATTTTGCTCCTGTTAAAGCAATTTTACTTTTGTATTTCAAAGCTTCTTCCATATTAGAAGGATAAACATCACTATCCATCTTAAACTTAGTAAATATCTTTTCACAATCATCAATTAATTTATTAGCCTCTTCCTCATTCATATATTTAAACAAGTCACTTTTACCAAGTTTCGGCACAAAATTAAGTTTGCCATCAGAAAAAGTTCCCGCGCCTCCATAACCAGACAAAACATTACAAGGTTTACAATTTACACATTTACCCGTTTTACTCATCGGGCAAACTCTTTTATCGGCAAACTTACCTTGATCAATTAACAAAATTTTTAAATCACTATTTTTTTCAATTAACTCGTAAGATGCGAAAAGGCCAGCTGGGCCCGCACCTACAACTATAACATCATATTTCACAAAACCACTCCTATTTTATAGTATCAAATCCACTTCTTTTAAATAACTTTTCCAAATCATAATTTGAATAAAAAATCGTCGTTGGTCTTCCATGAGGACAATTGTATGGATTTTTGCATTTTCTTAAATCAGAAACCAAAACTTCCATCTCTTCCATTGTAATATTTGTATTAGCCTTAATTGCTTTTTTACAGCTCATCATCGTTGCCACTTTTTCATTAAATTTTTCAATATCAAAATCCTTTTGTGTACTAATTACAATTTCAATTATCTTTTTTATTGCTTCTTCCTCATATCCTTCCATAATCCAAGTGGGATGAGCTTTTATAATAACTGAATTTACGCCAAACTCTTCAATATCAAATTTTAAATTCCTTAAAATATTCATATTTTCTTTTAAAATCATAAATTCTGTATTGGATAGTTCCATGGTAATTGGAAAAAGCAATGGCGTAGATGCAATATTAGGTTTTCCCATTTCTTCTTTAAATTTTTCATAATTACATCTTTCTTTAGCCGCATGCTGATCAATTATATACATTCCCTTTTCATTTTGACAAATAATATAAGTGCCATGTACTAAGCCAACAGGATACATCTCTGGCATAGATTTTTCATCATATTTTTCATAATGTGTAATTACATCTTCATAAGATTCAGAAGCTTCTTGAACAACATCACCAGTCGTATCTTCTTCATAAACAATTGTTTCTTTAAAATCATTAACAACTATCTCAGGTTCCTTAAAAGAAATATCGCTTTTTTCTCTTTCTAAATCAAGCGTCATTTCTTCATACTTTTCTTTAGGCTTTTTAATCTGAACCTCTGGTATAAAATTAATATTACTAATAGTTTTTTTTATGGTCATTTCTATTAATTCTAACAAAGTGTCCATTTTACTAAATTTAATATCCATTTTTGTTGGATGAATATTAACATCAATAACTGATGGGTCAACCGTAATATGAATAACAGTTATTGGGTAACGATTATCGGGTTTATAAGAATGATAACTATCATTAATTACTCTATTGATATCTGTATTTTTAACTACTCTCCCATTAACTAATGTAATCATATTATTACGAGTCGACCTATGTACTTCAGGCGAAGAAATATAACCTTCAATCTCATAATCAGCATTTTCCGCTTTAATTTTAAGCATTTTTCTAGCTACATCAGTGCCATAAATACTTTGAATTGTCTTTAAAGTATTAAAAGAACCATCAGTTCTTAAAATCACACTACCATTATTAGTTAAAGTAAATCTAATATCTGGCCTTGATAAAGAAAGTTTATTCATATAATCAGTAACGTTAGCCAGCTCACTATATAAACTTTTCATATGTTTTAATCTAGCTGGCGTATTATAAAACAATTCCTTAACTGAAATAATTGTTCCTTTTCTAGCATCAGACTTTTCTTTAAGCTCCACACGGCCACCATTTATAAGCACATGAGTTCCAACATCACCTTGTGAAGTTTTTAAATCAACTTTACTTACAGCCGCAATTGAAGCTAAAGCCTCACCTCTAAAACCCAAAGTATTTAGTCTATACAAATCATCTTCATCGCTAATCTTACTGGTTGCATGACGTGAAAAAGCCAAAACCGCATCAGACTCATCCATTCCTTTGCCATTATCAATAACTTTAATTTCCTTAGTGCCCGCATCGGTAAGTTCTACTTTGATTTCATCAGCCCCCGCATCTATACTGTTTTCCACAAGTTCCTTAACAACAGATGCACACCTTTCGACAACTTCACCAGCCGCAATTTTATTAGCTAAAATTTCATCCATCACTTTTATTATTGCCACTATATCACCTACTTATTTTCCTTGTAATTTAATTTTATACCAAAGTGGTTTTTTTTACAAGAAAAAAGCTAACTTAAATAAGTTAAAGCTTCATCAAATGTTTTAATTGGAACAATTTTAATTTTATAATTATTTTTTTCTTTTATCTTTAAAGCTTCTTTATAATTTTCACCAGAAGGTACTAAAAACACATCAGCCTTAGATTTAACCGCCCCAATTAACTTGTATTTTACGCCACTAATCTCACCAACATTACCCAAAGTATCAATCGTTCCAGTTCCTACAATTTTTTTGCCAGAAGTTAAATCAATTTTATTTAAATAACTATAAACAGCAAGACTCATCATAAGAC